>JBEKAG010000030.1:0-10173 GCA_050015955.1 Nitrososphaerales archaeon | reverse complement strand
ATCACGAGTAGGGACGTGAAGCTAGTGATGCTCGCATTCCTCATCCACCCGATTATCATCCTGGTCCCTACCGTGCTTGCGTACGCCTCGGGCGCAGTAGCCGCCATCGGTTTGGGGAGCAACTCGATTGACTTCACTCAGATCCTCTACGAGTTTACGACCTCCGCCGCCAACAATGGGTCGGACTTCCTCGGTACAGCGGCAAACACGCCGTTCTTCAACGTGGCCACAGCAATTGTGATATTCATCGGCAGATACGCCCCTATTGGCATTCTCCTAGCGCTCGGAGGGTCGATGATCGGCAGGAAGCGGAGCGCAGTCTCTGGTCTCAAGACTGACAGCGTCACGTTCTCGCTGGTGCTCATCGGCAGCGTCCTGATACTCGTCGTGTTGACTTTCTTCCCGTTTCTTGCGCTCGGCCCCATTCTGTCGTACTTCCAAGGGAGCGTGAATGGGTTCGGCTAGCACTCCGACCGCGGAAAGCGCCCGACGTCGGATTCCCCTCTTCTCATCAGGTGTTCTCAAGGACTCTCTTGTGAGACTGAGCCCCGTCTCGCTTGTATCCAACCCGGTCATGCTAATCGTCGAGCTCACCTTCTTCGTGGTAGGGGCGATGGCAGTCTATCCACAGGGCTTCGTCCCTGTGGCTTCGCCCGGGAACCGGTTGTTCTACGTCGAAGTGGCTCTGATCCTTCTCGTGACCGTCTGGTTCAGCACCCTTTCCGACTCGCTGGCCGAGCACCAGGCTAGGAACACTGCCAGCAGCCTCCGCAGGCTCGAGACGGAAGTGACCAGCAAGAAGATCATCCGGGAGGAATGGACGACAAGCATCATAACGGCGAAATCCACAGACCTTCGGAAGGGGGATCTCATACTCCTTGAGATTGGGGACATTATCCCAATTGATGCCGACGTGATTGAGGGCATCGCCATGGTCGATGAATCCCTGCTCACTGGAGAATCGGCTCCTGTGAGGAAGGCACCCGGGGACGCTGTAATCGGGGGCTCGAAGCTGCTAAGCGACACGCTCACGGTCAGAGTTTCGGTGAATCCCGGCGAGACCTTCATCGATCAAATGATCCAGATGGTGGAGTCTTCAAAGAGACCGAAGACGCCCAACGAGCAGGCAGTGACGATGGTCCTTCTCGGTCTCACCGCGATCTTCAGCATCATCATCATGGCGTTGCTTGGGCTTTCCGTCACCCTCGGCCTCGGCGCGGACCTCTCCGTCCTGATTGCGCTCTACGTCTGCCTCCTCCCGACCACCATAGGCGCCCTTCTCCCAGCCATCGGTCTTTCGGGGATGTCGCGCCTGTACAGGAAGAGGATAGTCGCGAAGTCCGGAAGGGCCATCGAGACTGCTGGGGACGTCGACGTCATCCTGCTCGACAAAACGGGCACGATTACTGTCGGGAATAGGAGAGCAATACAGTTCATCCCGTTCGAGGGACACACCGAGAAGGAGGTCGGCGAAGCTTCATTCCTTTCGTCATGGTACGACGACACTCCCGAGGGGAGGAGTATCATAGACCTCGCCTATGAGAGCGGATTCATCCCGAAGGAACTGAACACCCTTGCACTCTCTCATGTGTACGAGTTCTCGGCAGTATCTCGGATCAGTGGCGTGAGGATTAACAGGGGTGTCGCTCTCAACCTTCCCAAGGGCTCGGAGGTCGGAAGAGAGCGGCTGAGGTTCAGGAGGAAGATGCCAGGGGCCTTCGAGGACTGGAATCAATCAGAGCCAGAGATCGAGGTAATCAAAGGGGCGCCCGATTCAGTGAAAGTAGGGCTCTCTTCCGTCCCTCACAACTACGACGAGCTCGTCAACAGGGTCTCAGTGGCCGGCGAGACTCCAATCGTCGTGTCAAGGAGCGGAGACGTTCTCGGAATCATCCGTCTGAAGGACGTGCTCAAGGAAGGGATACGGGAGAAGATTCAGGCTGTCAAGGCCATGGACATTCGACCCGTAATGATTACTGGGGACCAGCCGCTGACGGCCAAGAGCATCGCGGCGGAGGTGGGCATCGATGAATACGTCCCCCAGGCGAGACCCGAGCTGAAGTTCGGAATCGTCCAAAGGGAGCAGGCGGAGTCGCGTATCGTCGCCATGATCGGCGATGGCACCAACGACGCCCCCGCCCTGGCCGTCGCTGACGTCGGTCTGGCCATGAGCTCCGGGACTGAGGCGGCCAAAGAGGCGGCGAACATGGTCGACCTAGAGTCGAACCCGGCGAAGGTGATAGACGTGGTGATGCTGGGCAAGCAGCTTCTGATGACTAGGGGCGCCGTGACCGCCTTCAGCGTCGCCAACGACGTGGCGAAGTACTTCGCGATAGTGCCTGTCCTCTTCGCCACGACGATTCCAAAGCTGCAGGCCCTGAACATCCTCGGCCTTGGTCTGGACAGTGCCGTGATTTCTGCCCTTATCTTCAACGCAATCATCATCCCACTTCTGATTCCCATTGCTATGAGGGGGGTCACGTTCAGACCGGCGGGCACCATGTCTATCTTCCTGAGGAACGTCCTGGTCTACGGGGTAGGCGGAGTCGTGGTCCCATTCATCGGGATTAAGCTAATCGACATCCTGATATCGGCCTTGTAGGTGATTGAATTGGAGAATTCCAAACCAAACTACAGACCTGTAGTCGGACTCGCCCTAGTGTCGCTCATCCTCTGCGGTTTGCTCTTTCCCCTGTTAGTCACAGGAATCGCCCAGGTCATTCTTCCGTACCAGGCAAACGGCGAGATCGTCCGGCTCAACGGACGGGAGGTCGGCTCCCGCCTGATCGCCCAGGGATTCAATTCCCCAAAGCTGTTTCACGCCAGAGCCGCCAATCAGTCCGCTTCAGAGGTGGACCCTGACATCACATTGGAAGACGCCGTCTCACAAGTGTCGGGGATAAGCTCAGCATCAGGCATACCTTCAGCGACTCTCCTCTCGATTGTCAACAAGAACGTGGAGGGAACGCTCTGGATATTCGGCAGTCCCTACGTGAACGTGTTGAAACTCAATCTGATTCTGATTAACGAAAACCCAACTGTATACCAGAACCTGACTGCGTAGCGCGCGCGAAGTCGACCAGTGTTCGCCGATTTGCCTCTCCTATTACCTGGTCACTATCGTCAGCACGTCCTGGTCCATCAGCCTATGGTTCATCCCTACCCTCTGCCCGCCGAACCGGGCGCTTTTGCCCCAGATTTGCGCGTACCTGAAGTCGTCCTTCATGTTCCTGTGGACCTTGTCGCAGACCTCTAGAATGGTGGTGCCGTTCTTGACTATCATCGGCTCTTCGAAATCCGTCTCCCCTGTCCGACGGCGCATGTAGATTCTGACGAAATCGAGTCGCCTGTAGACCTCCTTCCTTACTGCTTCGAGGTTGAGGTCGGCCTCGGCCGAAATCGGGAGGAACTCGTAGGGTAGCTTCCTGGCCAACTCGTTGGTGAAGCCCGAGTTCACGAGGTCGATCTTGTTCATAACTGTGAACGAGGGAACGTAGGTCCTGTTCCCTGCGAGCACGTCAAGGAGCTGCTCGTCATCGATGTCGTCCCTTACGAGTACCCTGCCGCTGTTGACGTCATAGACTCGCAGTATGTCCTTGATCAGCGCTTCGCTGATCTTGGTGAGCTTCACTTGTGCCGACACGGCGAGGCCGCCAGAACCTGTCCTTTCGATCATGACGTTGGGAGGCCTTTCGTCCACCCTAATCCCTGCGCTCCTCAGCTCCTTCTCCAAGATGCCCCGCGCCTCGGGCTGAAAGACGTCGACGATGAAGAGAACGAGGTCTGCGCTCCTCGCCACGGCGAGGACCCGCTTGCCAAGGCCCTTGCCCGAGGAGGCCCCCTTGACTATCCCAGGCAGGTCGAGAATCTGGATGCGTGCCCCGTTGTACTCCATCACCCCAGGGACGACCTCCAGCGTTGTAAACAGGTAAGATGCAACCTTCGACTTCGCGTTGGTGAGCCTGTTAAGAAGGGTGGACTTTCCGACGCTGGGCAGTCCGATAAGCACCACCGTCGCATCCCCTGACTTCTTGACATCGTAGCCAATTCTGCTCCCAGTACGTCGGGACTGCTGCTCCTCCTGCTCGGCCTTCAGCCTCGAAAGCTTCGCCCTCAGCAGCCCAATGTGGTGCTCGGTCTTCTTGTTGACCTGCGTTCTGTGGATGTCGTCCTCGATTTTCTTGATCTTCTCTGGCAGTCCCAATTGTGAGATCCCTCTTCCCACGACACGCGACCCCTGGATTTTAACATAGAGCCCCTTCCTGCGAATTCCTGCCGCATCGCCTTCCCAGGGGGTCGTACGAAGAGTCTGCCACGGTTGAGCACGTGCGCTCTGCGGACCCTGCAGGAACGCCTTGAAGGCACTCCAAGGCCATCCGCTTGGAAACTGCGAACGCTAGTTCGCTTATATCCTCGACCTGACGCGCGGCCCAACGATAGCGAATGAAGGCTGTCCTCATGAAGAAACCTGAGGCCCCCGGCATGATCGGTGCAGAGGCTTCGGAGATTCCCGTTCCCGAGATCGGTGCGGGAGAACTATTGGTCGAGATGAGGGCGTGTGGTCTCTGCGGCACAGACATCGAGAAGGCCCGGGGCGAATACGCCGCTTCACTGCCTATCCTCGGGCACGAGGCGGTCGGAGTCGTAGCTTCCGTGGGTGGAGGCGTCGTCGGCATTCGGGAGGGAGACAGGGTCTTCGCCCACCACCACGTCCCGTGCCACGAGTGCTACTACTGCCTTCACGGAGACCAGACCTCCTGCAGGAAGTATAGGGGCAGTAACATTTACCCCGGCGGCTTCTCGGAGTTCTTCAGGGTTCCCCAGTGGAACGTGAGCAAAGGAGGGGTACTCAATCTGCCTCCCTTCCTTGGCTTCGAGGAGGCCAGTCTTATCGAGCCCGCCGGCTGCTGCCTCAGGGCCTTGGACAGATGCAAGGTGAACGAAGGCGACACTGTCTTGGTCGTGGGAGCCGGTCCGGTCGGGATCCTCCACTCAATCCTGCTACTCTCGAGGGGTGCCAAGGTGATAATCAGCGACATCTGCGACCCGAGACTGCGGTTCGCCGAGAAGTCCAATGTCGAGTGCGTCATCGATGCCAGGAGGCAGGACGTCCCCGGAGAGGTCAGGGAGAGGACGAGAGGTAGAGGTGCCGACGTCGTGATTGTAGCCTCAGGGAGCCAGAAGGCAGCCCTGCAAGGTCTGAGGTCTGTCAGGGCGGGGGGCCGACTCTGTCTCTTCGGAGTCCCGTCAAAGGGCTCGGTCCTCGATTACGACCTCAGCGACATTTACAACTCTGAGGTTTCACTGATGCCCAGCTACGGCGCGACCGAAGCCGACACCGTAACGGCGCTCAGTCTGATTGCAGCTGATACCAAGAAATTCAGGCTTGTTATCACTCACACCTTCCCAATAGTGGAGTTCGCAAAGGCAGTGGAAACGGCCACTTCCGGGGCGGGAATGAAAGTCGTCATTACTCCCTAGAAGATGAAGGACTCTGTTACACTGGAGACGCGTGCGCGCGCGGTTCTAACCGATGCAGTTAGCGCAGTCACACTTAAAATGCCGGCGCCGCGCTCGTCGGCCAGCATGGTGAGGGGCTAACAGTGGACTGGGGGAAGGGCAACAGGCTCTCCCGGATCATGAAATCGGGGAAGACCGTCATGCTAGCCGTGGATCACGGGTACTTCCAGGGGCCGACGACGGGGCTGGAGAACCCGAGGAAGACGATCACACCGCTCCTTCCTTTTGCGGACTCGCTGATGCTGACCAGGGGCGTCCTCAGAACCTCGGTTGACCCGGGACAGGACGTCCCGGTGGTTCTCAGGGTCTCGGGGGGCACAAGCGTCCTGAAGGATTTGTCAAACGAAGGAGTCACTACCTCGATCGAGGAGGCAGTCAGGCTCAACGCATCCGCGGTCGCGGTTTCCGTCTTCGTTGGTTCAGAACACGAGAAGGAGTCGTTGATGAACCTCTCTCACCTAGTCGACGAGGGAGAAAGGTTCGGGATGCCCGTTCTCGCGGTGACTGCAGTCGGGAGGGAGATGAACAGAGACGCCAGGTACCTCGGGCTGGCCTGCCGCATTGCCGCGGAACTGGGCGCTCAGATCGTGAAGACCTACTACTGTGAGGACTTCGAAAGGGTCGCAGATTCGTGCCCGGTCCCGGTAGTTATCGCCGGGGGGAAGAAGCTGCCAGAAAGAGAGGCGTTGGAGCTCGCGTCGAAAGCGGTATCAAAGGGAGCTGTGGGCGTCGACATGGGAAGGAACATCTTCCAGTCATCGAACCCGGTAGGGATGATCAGGGCGGTCCGCGCGGTCGTCCACGAGGGTGTCACTGTCGACCAGGCCATCTCGATCTTCAGCAATCATCCGGGCAGCTAGCCAAGTCGAAGTGAGCACGCGGTATGATTCCCTGACTTGAGAACCGCTCGAGTGCCTATTTCCCGTCAGAACCTGAACGCCAGGCAGGATGTTAGAGACCCGGGTGCGAGAAGCCAGGACACCTCCTGCGCCTAGACACGTGTACACCCTTTTGCCCCTCTATACTTCTCGGTGAGCCTATAGTCTAATTCGGCAATCCATTTAGCCACATGTCGTCGTCCTTACTCCAATGTTGCAAGAAATCCAAGAAATCGAGGTCAAGAACCTCGGCCACGGCAGCAGGATTTCGGGCCAGAGCTTCGTCGTTTTGCTAGCCCTGGAGCGAAAGTCCCTGGCGAACGGGGAGTTGCGTGCTACCCTCGGCATGAATGCTTCCGAATTCGGGCAGCTGCTCGACCGACTTGGTAGGAACCACCTAGTGGGCATGGTTTCTGAATTTGACGGGACGGATGTCAGGCAGATGCTGCGCCTCACCGACGAGGGCGAGAGAGTCCTTCTCCACGAGATGGAGCAGATGTGCGAGCTCCCTGAGAGATAGAGAACCTCACCTCTCGGCCTTCCGTATCGTTGATTCTACGGTTCTCTGACGGCGAGGTCCAGGGCAGCTTCAGAAATGTCCGCGCCATACTCGGACACTCTTCGGACGCTCTCGAGCATCAACTTGACCGAGGCGACCTGCGCCCCGCTCATCTTAGGCGTCAGGATCTCTGCGCTCAGCTTCTCCTCAAGCCTTGCGACCTCCTTCGTCTTCGATATCACCTCTTCCGCCATCTTGGTGTCCAACCTCAACAGAGCGGTTACGGAGCTCTCGAACACCTTCCGTGAAAGAGCGGCCATCTCTTGGACCTTCTTCACGGCACCTTCGGGGACTGACTTCAGCGCTCCGACCTGAGCCGCTATCAGTACAGCGTGGTCCGCTACTCTTTCAGTGCTCTTGGCCACAAGTCTGTAGCCGAGGCAGTCCCTCGGAGAGCTGAGGCCAATCTCCTGAATCACTGAACGGTCCCTCACCGCGATGTTCAGCTGCCTCAGAATGAAATGGTAGAACCTGTCCACCTCGTCGTCGCGCTGAATCACTTCTTGGGCTATCCCTGCGGCGTCGTCCTGAAGTGCTGCCCCAGCATCCGTGATCATGCCTGCCGCTATGATTGCCATCCTCTCGAGGGCCTTTTTCAGCGGGAGGTCGATGTATCCAGAGAGGCACTGGGTCAGGATTCCGGACTGTGATTCCTCGATGATTTCGACACCGACCAGTTTCCGCCGGATTCCCTCCCTTATTGAACCCCTGAGCGATACATTTGACCTTCCGAGGTTGATTCTGATGATGTCGTAGCCGGCCAAATAGAATGAGATGAAGTGCCTGAGCAGTGCATCTTTGTCGAGTCCTGGTGCGACTTCGATTACGGCCTCAGACTTCGCTGACTCCCGGAGCTCCCTCCGAGGAATGATTAGGAGCGAGGAATCTGGTTGAGTGATTATCGCCACAGCGTCCTTTGGTTTCAGTCCCACATCATTGACCCATGTCTTTGGGAGGGAGACGACGAAGCTGTTCCCGCCAGTGACCTGAACCTTTCGGAAGTCCATATGCGTCGCTCGCCCTAGTGCCAATATATAACTTGTGAGTTCATGGAGAACACTATATACTCCACTGTGAGCACAATATCCGCATTGAGAGTAATTCGGAGAGCAATATATTCCATCGTTCAATCCCCTTCTCTGAAGATGAAAATCAGCAAGAAAGGTATCAGCACGACCACGGTCGCTCTTACTGTTGTGCTCATCATTGTGGTCATAGCCGCGGCCGCGTACATCGCGGTCAGTCCAGGAAAGACGACAACCGTGACCTCGACGACCACGCACATCAGCACTACCGTGGGTACCAACGTCAGCACAAGTGTCACCACTACCGCCCCCACTTCCACACAGGCTCAATCGTTCTCTCTGAGCGGAGCTGGTTCGACATTCGTCTACCCGCTCATGTCTGCGTGGATTACCCAGTACGGAAAACTCAACCCGAACATCGAGATTAACTATCAGGCGATAGGAAGCGGAGCCGGGATCACTGACCTTGAAGGACATACAGTTGACTATGCAGCGTCGGACGCCCCGTTGCAGGCAGCCGACCAGACGAAAGCGCCAAATGCCCTTACCATCCCGGAGTCCATCGGCTCGGTCACAATAGCCTACAGCCTCCCACACATTGATACAGGGCTCAACCTCACCGGAGCCGTCATAGCACAGATCTACGCCGGGAACATCACAAGGTGGAATGACCCGGCGATTGTGAGCCTACAGACTAACGCGACGCTGAAGGCGGCCCTCCCGGACCAGCAAATCATCGTCGCGCACAGGTCCGACAGCTCAGGGACTACATTCACATTCACAGGATTCCTCACTCAGGACAGCCCCGCGTGGGCGAAGGAGATAGGACAGGCCAAAGCTCCTACTTGGCCTACAGGCTACGGGCTAAACGGTAACCCAGGCGTAGCGGGATTCGTCCAAGGCACTCGCTACACCATAGGCTACGTTGAACTAGCATACGCACTGACCTCCACCCCCAAGCTCACAGTCGCCGCTGTCCAGAACCCGGCGGGAGACTACGTCATACCGACAGAGGCTACCTCCGCGTCAGCCGCGAGCTCGCTCCCCTCTCTTCCAGCAGGAAACGGAAACTGGGCCAGCGTCAACCTCCTCAATCAGCCAGGTGCAAGCACCTATCCAATTGTGACATTCACATACATATTCGTATACCAAGAATTGAACGTGAACACCGCACAGAGTTCCGGTAAGTCTACAGCGGGCGCTACAGCCCTAGTCCAATTCCTGTGGTGGGTAGTCACTACTGGGCAGCAACAGTCTGCGGCGCTTGGGTATGTCCCATTGCCACAGAACGTAGTAACCCTGGACGAGCAGACAATCCAATCCATAACCTACAACGGAAATTCTCTGCCGACAGCCTAGGCATGGTGTCGGATGACCGACACCTGCTCCTCATCTTTTTTAGAAGATTCTTTGCGAGCCGATGAGCTTGAATAGGTTCTTGACCGGTGACTACGCATTCAAGCTGGTAGCCGCTGCCTTAGCGGCCTCTGCCGCAGTAATCCTGATTGTGATGGGCTACACGCTGCTAAGTAGCTCGATTCCAGTGCTGGAAAGGTTCGGGCTGTACTTCTTCACTGGAATCAAGTGGAACTCTGCGGTCGGACACGAAATCTACGGGTCCCTCCCCTATATGCTCGGCACGCTCGTGACTTCCGCCATCGCATTGATAATCGGCGTCCCGATAAGCCTCGGCATCGCAATCTTTCTGTCGGAGATGTCGCCAAGAAGAATCCGAATTCCTATCTCGAACTTGGTTGAGCTGCTTGCAGCCGTCCCGAGCGTAATCTACGGCCTGTGGGGTTTCTTCGTCTTTCGGTACTTCATAGCCGATTACTTAGAGACGCCTCTGTCGGTCTACTTTGGATGGATACCCATCTTCAGTGGGCCACCCATTGGAGTCGACGTGCTGACCGCTGGTTGCGTCCTCTCAATCATGATAATCCCCACCGTATCCTCGGTGAGCAGGGAGGTCATCTCCGCAGTCCCGAATTCCGTCAGGGAAGGAGCCTACAGTATCGGTGCCACTCGGTGGGAAGTGACCAGACATTGGGTTCTCAGCTATGGCCGCTCCGGTCTCTTCGGGGCTGTCATCCTGGGCCTCGGCCGAGCCGTGGGTGAGACCATCGCGGTCAGCATGGTGATTGGCAACACCGTTGGTTCCTTAGCTCTCCCGACTTCATTGTTGAAGCCG
>JBEKAG010000029.1:0-10505 GCA_050015955.1 Nitrososphaerales archaeon | reverse complement strand
CCACGGGAGGTATCTCCTCTCGCCGTCATCATACAGCCTCCGCTCCAAGTAGAACTCTGCGCCTCTCTCGATCGACCTCATGATTCTCCTGGTTCTTCTTGACTTTGGGAGCGTAGCATAGGCGGCGAGTCCCTCCCAACAGTCAAGCGAGCCCCTGTCACCTCCAAAGCAGTGCCACCCGCCGTCATCCTTCTGGCTCTCTGTCAGGTTGTGGAAAAGCCTCCTCACGCGGGGGTCGTCCCCATACCCGAATCGAGTGAGCATGCGCGCGGTGTTCCCGACTATGCAGACCTCGTTCTCCTCTTTCGTCCATGGACGAAACAGCCACTTCTGAAGAATCAGCTCGGCGGTCTTTTCTACGCGGGAGTCTTTTTTCGTAAGGCCGAGGTCTGAGAGAACCAGAGCTCTCCAGTTTGTGGCGCCGTACTTCGGCCAATAGAGATTCTTTCCGCTTTTCCACCAGCCCTTGGGCGATTGCAGCTTCAGAATCTCTGCCGCCCACCCGAGCCTCGGTATGTCGGAGAGAGCGTCCCTCACATCAGGGTCGTTTTGCGGAAGGTCGAGCAGGTCACGCAGTGTGTGGTAGCGAACAGAGGGCTGGTCCTTTTCGAGTAACCAGTCTATGACTTCTTTTTCTTTTAAGGATACCAACACGCCGTTCGAATCGTCGCTGCCTAGCCGTAGATTAAAGGGATATCCAAAGAATCGATGCAGGCGCCCCGACTAGCGCGCGTAGCGGGCCCGGTGGGGCCCACACCCAAACAGGTTCTGAAAGTGGATTCCACTGATTGGGCAAAAATTTATGAGAGCCCGGAGCCTATATGATACCATGACGGAAGTCGATGCTTTCCTCGATGCTCTGTCAAGTAGGTTGGCTGGCAGTGGGTTTGTTGTCAGGAGGGAAGTCGAACTCAGTCCCTACCAGCTTGATCTAATCGCCGCGAAGAGCTCCTTCGAAATCAGCAAGTTCGGGAAGATGACCAGGTTTGTACTTGGGACAAGAGCAGCCACACCGGGCGCCAGCATGGTTCAGGACTTTTCGGCCAAGGCAACCAAGTATGCCCTAGATAATCGAGGTTCTCTCCTTCCTAGGGGACTAGGGGGTAGCATGCTTGCCTTTCCGGTTGTTGTCTCCGAAGAGGTCGACGAGTCTTTAGGAAAATGGGTTGAAGAGACATTCGCTCCGGAGCATTGGGCTGCCTTCGAGTTCCCTGTCCTAGTTTCCACCGGCAGGCGTCGGGTCTACTATTGCAAGAGGACTCCCATATGGGGAGCCGCCTACTACCGTGGTTTCAGGAAATTCGCGGAATCATACATCCGTTTCTAACTCTGCATGACTCTAAGATGGGCCCGGTGGGAGTCGCTTAATTCTCTAAGCGAATCCTGACACTAGGAAAGCCCTGCCATTTTGACTGTAGCCCGGCCTGGGGCTGTACCCATATGGGTTCGGATCCGGGGGTGGGCGAAATAATTCCTCTCTCTCCATTGCCTGTGCCTGTTTGTTCCTGTGCCTGTCCGTGCCTGTTTGTTCCTGTGCCTGTCCGTGCCTGTGTCTGTGCTTGTGTGTGTGATAGAGAGACCCCGTGACTGACTGAGAGAGTGTCTGTCTGTGTGTAGGTGGAAAGGGCTCCTACTTCCAGAGGATTCCAAGCACGAGTAGCACTATTCCTGCTGCGAGCAGTCCAACGAGGGCCTCTGAGTAGCCACGTACGGCTAGGAAAATGGCACTTAGAGCCGAAATGATGCACCCCATGATTAGGAATCTTAGTTTCATACTATTCGTCTTTTTCACCCCCTAGAACGCTACTTCCATTTTGTCAGTATCTCCTCTCTTTGGAAGGTAGCCTTGGCAACGTATAGGAGGAGCACATCAGCCGCCAGAAGAACCCCTGAGACGATGAGGAGGTTGCTGATGTCGCCGAGCTGTATCAAACCGAGTTCACCGGCGACGTAGATGCCTGCGAAGGGGATGATCAGGAGCATTCCAACCTGTTGCGCGATCCGCACATCACTCACCCTCGCTGAGACGAAAACGTTCCACTCGACGCTCATCATCGCTGCGAGGGGGACCATGAGGAAAAGAACAACGGCCGCATTCCAGTTGGGGAAGAAGTAGTAACCCAGTGTGTCATGCGTCACTAGGTCCATGAGAACCATGAAGATTGTAGCTCCACCCAAGATGGCCCCTACAGGCGGCACGAACGCGGAGATTCCCTTCCCAAACAGGATTTCGCTGTCGGTCGTGGGAGTGGCAAGGAGCCGCTCGAGGCTCTTTTCGACTTTCTCGCCGACTATGCTGTAGGAGGCAATCGTTGTTGGGATTAGGCCCGCGAGGATGAGGTAGAAGAAAGTGAACGTAGGCAGAAGTACCGTGAGTTCATTCGCGGGAATCCCACTCCCCCCTTTTCGTCCAGCATACTCGATGACCAGAGGAAAAAGAATCGAAACGAGGAGGGGGACGACGAAAGTCGAATAGATTATGTTCTTCTTCCTTAGGAATGTCTTGAAGTCCTTCGACGCAATAATCCATGACTTCGAGAGTCTCATCTGTTGTCGCGCCTCACAAGCTTCAGGTAGGCTTCCTCCAAAGTTGAGCCAACGATTGTAACGGATCGAACGTGGCCGCCAGCTCCGTATATCGCGTCCACTATAGCGACGCTCTGCGTGTCTGGGTCCTTGACATCAACTGTCAGCGTGTTGCCATCGACTGCTATGTTTCCGAGCGGTAGTTTCCTGAGAGCGGCCAGAATAGCATCGCTCGCCTGCACAAGCTGAACCACGGTTTTCCTCCCGCTTGTCGAACGCTCCAGCTCCTCAGGAGTGCCCATCGCCATCAGCTTTGTGTTCAGGATCGCAATCTTGTCGCAAATCCTCTGCGCTTCATCGAGGTTATGAGTATTCAGAAAGATGGTCCTTTTCTCTTTCTTGAGCTCTAGGATGAAGTCTCTTACGGTCTTGGCTGACTCGGGGTCGAGGTTCGCTGTGGGCTCGTCCATGAATAGTATCTGCGGGTCATGAATGAGAGCGCATGCAATTCCGAGCTTCTGTTTCATCCCTTTCGAGAACGTGCCGACCGCCACGTCCTTCTTTTCCCACAACCCCAGCATCGTGAGCAAGCGCTGGATGTTCTCCTTCCTCTGCGCTTCCGGGCAGTCGTAGAGCTTCCCGTAGAAGTCCAAATTGTCATAGGCACTGAGGGTGTCGTAAAGGCCTACGTTGTCAGGCATCAATCCAATTAGCTTCCTTATTCTCAGCGCGTCCGCATCCTTGCCCACTTGATAGCCAGCGATCCTTGCCTCACCGCTGGTTTTCGATATCAGGCAACAGAGCATCCTGACGGTGGTGGTCTTACCTGCTCCGTTGGGTCCGAGAAAGCCGAAGACCTCGCCTTCCTCCACACGGAGTGTTAGGGCGTCGACTGCCGTTAAGTTCCCGAACTTCTTGGTAAGGTTCTCCGTCGCAATCAAGGGGTGCTACAGCTAATCGTCTCCGTGTGAGAATCGATATAGACCTTTACTAGTCTTATAGTGTCTCAAATTCATTCTCGTGTGACTGGCAGCGACTTGCGCGCGCTAGAAACCGCAGGGGTCGGCACAGTCCGATCTCTTCAGGGAGGAGCTACTTCGGCTGGCTATTTGCTTCCGCGTAGATCGTATCGTACTTCTCCTTCTTCGGCACGATGCAGAGGAACTCTGCGTTCTCGTTGCCAGTATTCTCGTACCAATGAGCTGTGCCGGATGGGATGTATATCGAATCCCCTTCCCGCACCTCGTAAACCCTGTCTCCGACACCCACATTGTATCTTCCTTTCAGGACGTACTGTTCGTGCTCTATGTCAGGATGGTAGTGCTTAGAGATGCTTCCGCCAGGTTTGATGGTGAACTTGCGCATTTCGAAGTTGGGTGCTCCGTCGTGCCTGTCCACCAGCCACTCGATTTCAGCCCCAACGGCATTCTCGACCTTCTGTGGGGTTGCCTTTCCCGCTGGTTTTACGGACATCGTTACCTGTTAGTAGGCCGCACCGGCTTTAAGAGTTCCACTCTGGAACGCGCGCCCCTGACACGGCAGTGTAAAATGATTCCTTCCAGCGCACGCTGAGCCATTTCAGCTGAAAAAAGGAAAGGAAAGCTCGCGTTGACTGTTAAGTCCTGCAGTCTTCTTGTCTATCTGTTCAGAGGCGTTCATGCGTTATGCCTTGTCCTCTCCCGCGCGCGCGCATAACGTGCGCTAGTCAACCCCCCTTCGTGTCGACCACACGCGCATGGAGTGCGCCAAGCTTTTTTGAGGGAAATTCAGAACGGGGCGGGAAAGATGGTTTATTCAACGAGGGAATTGAGTCCGCGGACATATCCGGACTTCGAGAGGCTCGCAGCAAAACAGGGGGGGTGCTGGTGCATGTACTATCAGCGGGCCAGGCCTATCGGAAGTGCGCTTGGAAAAGCGGCTTGGGCAAAGATGGACAAGGAAGAGAAGAGAGAAACCTGGGTACAGACGAACAAGCGAGACAAGAAGAGGTTGGTTCAAGAAGACCGTTCTCATGCGATCCTAGTGTACGAAGGCCGAATCCCGGTTGGATGGTGCCAGTATGGGACCCAGGACGAGCTTCCCAGAATCGATGCCGGACGCAACTACCGCAAGGTGGGCCCCCCTCCCGCTGCCGAAAGGCTTTGGAGGATAACCTGCTTCTTCGTCGACAGGAGATACAGGAGAAAAGGGGTCGCGAAAGCAGGGCTGAAGGCAGCCTTGACCTCGATTCAGGAACGGGGCGGAGGGGTCGTGGAGGCCTATCCTGTGGTATCGAAGAAGATGGCCGCCGTCCCCGAATGGCTCTGGTTCGGGACCCCAGGTATGTTCGAGAAGGAGGGATTCAGAGAAGTCGCACCGCTCGGAACGAGCCTGGTCCTGATGCGGAAGAGAATCCCCTCAAAATCCACGTGACGACGAGCGCGCGCTATGCTTTTTCTTTCCGGACCTTTTCGAGAGTCTCGACCCAATTGATGAAGCACTCCCAAAGGAGGTCCGGACCTTCACCCTCTTCCTTCCCCTCACTCGTGCACATACCTAACTCAGCAGGTGCTCCTTGAAGAACGAGATAGTTATCCTCCACGCGTCCTCCGCCGCGGCCCTGTCGTACACTGCTCTCGTCTCATTGAAGAAAGCATGTTGAACCCCTTTGTACAGCTTCATCTCAAACGATTTCTTGTGCCTGATCATGCTCCCGACGAGCTCGGGGACCGCCAAATTGATCCTCTCGTCTTCACCGGCGTAGATCCCCAGCACTGGCCCTGAGATGCTGGCGACCGAGTCAATGGGCTTCGGATTGGCTCCGTAGAATGGAACGGTGGCGCCGAATGGGTACATCGTTGACACTTGGTAGGCGAGCCCACCTCCCATGCAGAACCCTGTTATCCCGAGCCTGTCCCTTCTAACGAAGCTTTGGCTCTGAAGGAAGTCCTTGCAGCCCATCAAGTCGCCGCACATAATCTTCTCGAGGGTCTCCCTCCCCAAGAAGAAGACTTCCACAACCTTCCTCTCGGTTTCTGACATGGACTTCATTACCCCCTGGATGGCCTCGGGGTCATTCCTCTTCTCCGGCGGAACTCGAAACATGAACTTCATGGTCTTCTCCACGTTGCTCTCTGTCATGACGTCTTTGTGCCTGGTGAAGAGGTTGGGAGCCACGGCCACGAATCCATTCTCGGCGTACCTTCTCACGACCCCCTTGATCTGATCATTGAGTCCCCAAGCTTCGTGAATCACCATTATCCCTGGGTGCCTTGCCGAGTCCTTCGGCCTCGAGAGATAGGCGATCATTTCAGTCGCATCCGGACATATGAATTTCACATCGGTGCTTGTGATTTCCATTTCCTACATCCTCAGTACCCGCGTCTTGTCCTATAATCCCTTGTCCTTGAAATGAAAGGTCGGAACCCAACCTGTTCGCGCACACTTCGGGGGCAAAGAGGAAGTTGTAAGTCGCCAGAGGCTAGGCAGGGACATGCTGGAAGGATTGGAGAGTTCAGCGCGCGCCACGACTCTGTCGGCTAGCAGTGTAGGAAACGGGGCTTGACCACGAGATAAATACCAAGCAGCTCTGGGCAGGATTGAATGGCCCTTCAGTCACGCGAGAGCCTGCTGATGAACGGCGACAGGGCGGAGCAGGTCATAACGATCGAGAATCTCAAGCACACCTACGACGGAAAGTACTTCGCGTTGAATGACCTCAGTCTCAGTATAAAGAAGGGAGAGGTGTTCGGCCTCCTCGGAAAGAACGGGGCAGGAAAAACGACGCTAATCAAGGTGCTCACTACCCTGATCAGACCCACTTCCGGCAAGTTGAATATTCTCGGAATGGACCCAGCCCATCAAGGAAAGGAAATCCGACGGCGAATCGGGGTTGTCCAACAGGGGGAATCGTTCGACTTCACTACGGTAGAGGGGAACTTCGACATCTACGGCGTCCTATGGAGCGTTCCCAAGAAAGTCAGGCTGCAGCGCAAGGAGGAGCTCATCAAGATGTTTGGCCTTCAAGGCGTCAGGAAACAGCGGTCCTTCGACCTCTCGGGCGGGCAGAAGAGGCGCGTCCAGGTAGCGCGAGAAATGATGCACGACATGGACATCCTCTTCCTCGACGAGCCGACCACTGGTCTGGACGTGTTCATGAGACGTGAGCTTCTCGATTCAATCAAGAAGGAGGTTCGCCAGGGTCTCACGGTAGTCTTCACAACTCATAATCTCGAAGAGGCGGACTACTTCTGCGACAGGGTAGCGGTGGTCGACGAAGGCAAGATTCTAGCCATGGACACGGTCGAGAACCTGAAACGCCTTTACGGAGGCAAGAAGACCGTCGAGGTCACCCTTTCGGGGGGCGACGCTGCCGCATTCTTCACCAAACTGGAAGAGAAGCTTCGCGACAGCGAGATCAAGGTCGAAGGGAGCTCAGCGATAATCCTCGCCGACGACCCGAAGGAAGCACTCCAGCGAGTATTGGAGCTGTCCCAAGACACCGGCGTCCAAGTGGAATGGCTGAATGTAAGGAAGAACACCCTGGAAGACGTCTTCATCGGTTCTGTCTCGAGGGGAGGGGGAGAGGAATAGCGAGTTGGAGACCCCAAACATCCTGAAGCTGATATACAGGAACATCAAAGTCAACGTCGATCCGGGAACCCTGATAATTCTTATCGGGCTGCCAGCCATGTACCTAGTCTTCTTCGGATACGGTTTCGGGTCGATGATCCCTACGGCAGGGGGGACCGCCGGCTTCCTGACCTTCCTGACCCCAGGAATAATGTCCGTTCAGTGTCTCATGGCCGGGACGGTCGGGGGGAGTATGCTCTGGGCTGACAGGCGGTGGGGGATGCTCGCCCAGCTTCTTGTCGGACCCTTCACGAGACTTCAATACCTCTTGGGGATAATGTTCACTTCGTTGGTGTTCGGTCTGGCTGGCGCCTTTGTCATGCTCGTCGGTGCGTACTTGATAATCGGCTCCCTGCAGCTCACGCTCTGGGGGGCGTTGATCGCTTTTGGCGTCATAGCGCTAGGTTCAATCTTCTTCGGGTCGCTGATGTTGCTCATCGCTGGTTTGGTGAAGTCGAACAACGCCTACAACAGCATCCAGATCTTCGTCATATTTGTCGTTAACTTCGCAAGCACTGTGTTTTATTCGTTCAACACCAATCTGCCTCTCCCGATTCAGGCGCTCTTTCAAGCGAACCCCCTGACTTATGTCGCAAATGCGGCCAGGGGAGGATTCGTCGGTTCCTTCCCGGTCTCTGACATGTGGCAGGTTCCTCTCTTGGTCGTGGAGACCATAGTTGTGCTGGCATTGGCAACGCGGGTGTACGTCAGGTCAGACATCTCCTTCGTCTGATCTCTCAACCCGCTGCTTGCAAACAGGCAGAAGCCTGAGAGCGCGCGCGCAGGGTGGTTTGGCGGTTCGAATCTTCCCAGACCTGTTTCCTTCTGAAGGTCAGGCGCCTGCAGCACGAGTTATCAGAGCATCAAATGCGTGAACATCGCCCAACGCACGAGATTCGAGCCCGAAGTCTCCGGGCGGTCTCACCTCATGAACCTCCCGGTCTTCGGCTAGATCCTGAAGGTTTCGAACCGGCCATAGGAGATTATGCTCTCCGCACGCCGTCTGAGGGAGTTGACTTCTATTCCGTTGCAACGTGGTGCCCCAAAGTCGAGCTGCTTGACTGCTCGTCTTAGTATGCTCAGGGCGACCTCGTCCTCGCCCTTCTGGTGGTGGACGAATGCTGCACAAACCAGAATGATTCCCTGTAGATGCCGCTTCTCGTCTCCGCTCGAGAGCCTCCAGACGCCTTCCAGGACTTCGTGACACTCCCAATACCTCTCTGAATTGAAATAACGACGGGCTTCGAGGAAGAGTTCCTCCTCGGTCTTGTACCGGGGCGCGACGTTCAGATTCCTCCAGGACTCCAAGCGGCCCAGAGGTTCGGTCGCGGTAAGGAAGGTGTCCATGCTTGCCTTCGAGGGTGCGAAGATGTCAAGCTCCAACGCCCCGTACGAAGTCCTCTTCGGGTTGCGCGCATCGACGCCGACCGACTTCGCCACGGCCTTGATTGAAGAAAGGAATCCGTCCCTGGGTCCGTTGCGCTGGGCCATCCTGATTAGATATCGCATCCTGCGGCACCCATGTCCACCTCAGAGCTTTAATTCTGATTGGAAGCCGCGATTCCACAGGGACCAGTTTTCCCTGCAATATGCGTATTAGTTGCGCGGGCGACCTACTCGTCGATTACCGTGGAACCATCGGGTTCCGAAACGGATCTTCACGAAGAGATCTTCGCGAAGAAAGCCGAGGATTTCGAGTATTCGGATGATGTCTGTCCTAATTGCAATACTCGTATAGATGAGAAGGGCTGGTGCGCGTGCGACACCATTGGGGGAGATTAGCCTCCCGTATGCCACAAGCGTCTTAAATCCAGTCCAATCACCTCGAAGAGGGACAAACTTTGACTGAGAAGAGAATAGCCGAGTTTCAAAAACGAATGAAGGCAAATGGAGTCGACGCTGCAATGATCAAAACGGCCTCCTCCTTCACCTACTTCGCCGATGTGATGTGGTTGCGGCCTGGCCTCATCATCCCAGCCGAAGGAGATCCGATTGCGTTCATTCCGACGAACGAGGTAGAAGCGTTCCGGGAACGTTCCTGTATCAAGAACGTAGCTCCCTACCGGGGCATCGATGAGCTGATGCCCGGCATCACTCGCGCGATTCGAGAAGGGGGGTACCACAAGGTCGGCATGGACATGAGCGTCGAGAGAGACGCATTCGAGCTCTTCATGCACATCTTCACGAACCTGAACCCCAAGGTCGACGTCGTGGACGTCCACTCTCTGATCATGGAACTTCGGATGTTCAAGGACGTGTCAGAGATAGAGCGGATTCGAAGGGCTGCCGTGACCACTGACAAGGGGATGAAAGCGGCCATCGAGCGTATCACGCCTGGCGTAAGCGAGTTAGAGGTCGCGGCCGAGGCGGCGTACGCCATGATGAAAGAAGGATCAGAGCGGCCTCATGTATACGTCAACGCGGGTCCTGTGGCCAGAATCCATGCAGAGCCTCGGGCGAGCGTCCACGTCACAGGAGAAGATGTCGTGATGGTTACCATCGGGGGTGACTCTGAGGACTACTACTGTAACGAGACCAGGACCTACGTCCCTTCCGCAGCATCCAAGGAGAAGCATCTGGCGTTCGACTCCCTGCGGTCCATCTACGAATCAATCGCCCCGAAGCTGCAGCCGGGCACCGTCCTGGGGTCGGTGGAGCAGGAGATCGGGGCCTCCCTGACGGCCAAGGGCTACTCGGCCAATTATGTGAAGGGATTCGCCCACGGGGTCGGGCTGCTCGTAGAAGAAGACCCAATCACGACAATCCTGATCCCCCACCGGCGAATGGCGCTTCGGGAGGGTATGGTCATCGCCGCCATGCACGCCCCTCTGGTTATCCCTGGCGCGGGATCGTTCAAGATCGAAGACACCTTCTTGGTGACGCCGGGTGGGCCAGAGCAGCTCACAAAGCATCCGACGATTGTTGCCTAGGCGCCGGTAAAGGCAGTATCTGACGACAGACGTAACACCTGTACCAGATGGATCGTTAAAGAGTAGACTGCGACAATCGAACCAGGGGCTTCGCAGTTCTCACTCTGGCCGGATTGCCCTTCGCGCCGCGAGGGAGCCAAGCACTCCTAGGAGTACCGCGAAGGCGAGCAGGTAGGCCATGTCCCAGCCGTAGGCCGCCGCCTGACTGGAGGAAAGCGAACCGTTGATCACGAGGAGCCGGGCGGCTTCGTTCGCCTTCGTGACAGGGTTCACGTTCGCGATTGCCTTGAGCCAGCTTGGGAACGAGGAAGTCGGGAAGAAGGCGTTGCTCATGAACATCACCGGGAGGGTCAGGAAGTTGACTATGGCGACCAGGGAGTCGATGCTCCTCACTGTGAGGGCGAGGGCCGTGAAGATGAAGGACAGGCCTAGGCCAAG
>JBEKAG010000028.1:0-10510 GCA_050015955.1 Nitrososphaerales archaeon | reverse complement strand
CTCTGAGGCAGCACACGTGACCTCGAATGGATAGGTATTCAGGATGTCCTTCGCGAGCACCCCGCCCGCGTCGTCATTCGTGAAGTCTTCTACCGCGTGGACGTGGACGAGGCACCTCAGAGCTGAATCTATCTTCGCTTCATCGAATCCGCGGATCTGCAGTTCGGTGATGAGCCCATCGATGTCCACATGTGGTTTTCTTCTGCTCTGTGATGATAAGGCTTACCCAGCGGAAGAACCGATTGAAGATACCTACCTGGATTCAGTACTTGGCAAGCGAACGCGATTCAAAGGAACAGGACAGAATGCGGGAGAGATTCCTCCACTTCATCGGACAATTCAACTTGCCATAGGTCAAGGCAAGGAGCAGGGTTCGACTGCGACCTCCTACCGCACCAAGTCATTCTGACACCGCGAGTCGTATCTGCCGCCTCGAGGGTCAGGTGGCCCCCTACGCGGGCAATAGTGCCCAAGAGGGGGGGCCCCTGATTGAGGGATGAACAGACGAACGAACGAACGAACGAATGAAGGAATGAAGGAATGAATGAAGGAATGAACGGATGGACGGATGAATGGACGCCCAACCGCTGCTGACGAATCAATCTCTCAATGAACGTCAGAGGCCAGCGATAGCCAGGTCATCCGAATTCTCGTTGGCCCCCTCAGGATTCTGTCCTGCCTGGACTTGCACGCACCAAGGACAGAGATCCTCGATTCTGTTCCTGGTGACAAAGTAGACGCCGCACCGTCTGCAATTCTTGCCGAAGGCCATGGCCCCCAGCACTTGACCCTCTGAAAGGCTCTTTCTGCTCGTCATGCTCTTCCACCAGCTGTCAGAAGGGACGCCATCATGGAGGAGTACAACCTATCGGCGAGCCTTTTCCTCGTCTCAATCGCCTTCTTCAGGGCACAGATGAAACACTGGCGTTCCTGAGCACGTGCGAGAGAACCCCGTTCGGCTTTCGTCAGCCCTCGCCAGAATCGAAGTTGGGTCTGAGTCAGGCCATAGTACCTCCATTCGTTCCTTCCAGCTTCAACCAGAATCCGATGGTCCCCTTCGTGGTCATCGCAATCTTCCTCCATTAATGAAGGCTCGGTCGCTGTCGTCTCGATTTCCACCTTAACAGCGATGGTCTCATTTCCAAATATAATCTCGATGAACTCGTGGTACAGAGCAGGGATTCACTGGGCCTGCGAGAACGGGAATGACTAATCGCTTCGATGGACCCACCGTTGGCGCAGATGATTGGCAAACCATTTGTTCATCGTTGAATTACAATTCACAAATCTACTAATTTAATTTAGTTTGTCGTTTACATATCGAACGCGTCGAAAACAAACCAGATTGCCACTGCACGACTATCTGATGCCAGGCGAGCAAACAAGATTCCACAGCACAGGTGGCGTGCGTTATGGAGTGAAGAAGTACCATGTAATACTGACCGACAGACGCCTTCTGCTCTACGCTCAAAGAGGGGTGCTGCTCAAGAACGACGACGTTATCTCCCAGAAACTCGACGAACTACAGGGAATCAAGTACAGCGAGAAAGGCATAATCGACAGGATGGGAACCATCAGCATGGAAGGCAAGACCCGGATAAATCTGGAGGGCTCAGCGAAAGAGATGAAAGCGCTTTACCAGCAGATGATGCAGTTCCTGTAGACCCAAATGCTATCCCAGAATTCGAGGCAAGAGATTCTCAATAGGATCTACTCCAAGATCGGCTTCACAGTCAACGAAGCGGATCTGACTCCGGCTACGAGGCAGGGGATAACCAATCTCGCGATGATGCGGCGGCACCTCTTGGTGATCACGGAGCTGCTGGAGGGGGAGAACAGCAGGATTGAGAGGAGCACCCTGCTGCGGCTGGCGTCGAAAACCGGCAAAGACTCGGAGAGAAGGGAGAGGGCCAAGCTAGCCGAAGAGATCAGCAAGCTACAGCTGGAAGTGGACGCCAAAGTCTCAGAGCTCTCTGACAGAATCCTCAAGGAGGAGAACGCTCGCCAAGCAGGGCAGCCTGCTCCAGAATACGGAGGCAATCTCGAGGTTGCGCAGTTGAAGTGCCCCACGTGCGGCGCCGCGCTACCCTTGCCAACAGGCCGCTTCTTCAAGTGCCAGTATTGCAGCGCAGCCCTCACGATTCAGGAGGTAAGCTCACAGATGAAATCCATGATACAGAAGATTTAGTGCCGGGCACCATATTCGCGCAGTTTTAGATTACAGATTCGCGCTGGGGGAAGACGGGTCTCTTCGAACGGCCGGGGAACCTGAAGGTCAGTCGTTTGAGCGAACTGCGGCCCTAGTCCTCAACACCGGCCTCCTAAGAGGCACGCAGCGGAGAACGCTTAGACTCCTAACCTGCTGACATGGGGTGACGCGCCTACGTCGCTGAGGTCTTCGCGTTCACTCTGGGATTATCATTCGATATGCAGAGTAGATCCTAGCTGCTTCGGCGGGCAGGCCTAGAGCAATGATGGTTGAGGCCAAGGATGAGACCACCCGTGTCAGATTCTTCCTCTGGTCAGAAGACAGGGAGTTCTTGAACGCTGAGAGGCTGTTGATTTCAGCGACGATTCTATCAGGTAAGGCTCCCAGGTCGACTCGTGTTTGAGTCTGGCTACGGTTGGCCGATTGATTCTGCATCTGTTCGTTGGCGGTCAGCCTGAGTCGTTCGGCCTGACCAGAAAGTACATTGAGGACTTCGTCCGTCATGCTCCAGCCATTGCTCCCCTTGCCTACACTCTCTATCTCCTGGTCCAGCTTACCGCCCGCTATGCGATGCGTCTCCCGTCTTGATGCCAGAGGAGGAATGAGGAGAGCCGCCAAGACCCCGGCGATGAACGACACCGCAGCTAGAAGAACAAGGATTGTCACTGCCAGACTGGAGACTGCGTAGTATGAGAGTGGCAACGACAGCAGAAACACGACCAGGATCACCAGTGCCACCCTCCTGCCGTCCATCTTCTTCATCCCCTCGACGATGAATCGTGGAGAACGCTCCTTGCCGTAATCCTCGTATGCGCCATGAAGAGAAGTCAGGGTATCTCCTTGGATGGCGTCAAGTGGCAGCGACAGAGCGTAGTTCTGTATCCTCCACCAGTGAATCATGAAGTAGAAGCTCATAATTGCGGGAATCGCGGTCACGAGAATCAATGGGTAGACCACGAATTGAGGAAACGCCGGTGAACCGAGTTGCATCAATTCTCCGACAACAGCTGCGGCCAGAACAAAAGCAAAAACAGCATACTGGATGGTGTAGAGAGAATAGAGCCTAAGCAGTGCACGCCTGTTCTCTTCTCGCTGGCCTGAGCTTGATGCATCCAACGGCGGGCTACCTCGATTGCAGGCGCCTCTATTTATCCATCTTACGTCCCAACTATGGTTTACCGTGCCCCCGAAATCCTGACCCAACCGGGACCTCGTCAATCGACCTCCTCTTGGGCGGTTCCACGGGGAAAATGGATATCAGAACCAGGCCTAACCTGTCTTTTAGGGGGGCCTATTGCGACCAGGGTACGATTCCACTCGGCAGGCGGGCAATAATCATCTAAGCATGTGGCACGCGAGTTAACCGCTGACTATTCCTTCCGAGGCGGCAAAGCCAAAGCGGCCGTTGTGTAGGCACCGATAACTGCGAATACGACTATTACCCATGATGCACCCGTCATACCTTGACTCTCCCCAGCACTCAAGGTCGAAAGCGTGCTCGAGACAGTCGAAATAGTTGTCGCTGTGGTATTCGTCGCGCCAGTCGGGGAACTTACGATTCGAGTCTGCGTGACGGTAGTCGTGGCAGTCACGGTGGAAGAGGAAATAACACTTTGCGTCTGGGTGGTCGTGGTCGCGCTGACTTCAAGGCTGGTCGAAATTGTCGTCTCTTGTTGAGTAGTGGTGCTCGTAATCGTTCTGGAGGTGGTCCTCATTATGGTGTCAAAGACTGCAGTTGTAACAGTCCGAGTGGTCGTCGTGAGCCGTTCAGTGGTTTGCGTCTGCGTCTCCGTCAGAGTCATGGATTGGGTAATCGTCGTAGGCTGAGTCGTAGTAGTCAGAATCGTCGCGGTCAAAGTTTGAGTTGATGTCTGACTCGCCGTTGTGGTCGATGTTGCCGTTGTCGGCACTGTCGTGGTCTGTGTCGTGACTGAGGTCACGGTTGTCGGGGCTGCCGTGGTAGCAGTTGTGGTAGCAGTTGTGGTTGACGTCGTAGTTACGGTCTGACTCGCCGTTGTGGTCGATGTTGCCGTTGTCGGCACTGTCGTGGTCTGTGTCGTGACTGAGGTCACGGTTGTCGGGCCGGTCGTGGTAGCGCTACAACTCCTGGTGCCCCACATCGCGTACCCGCGGGCTGGCGCTTCAAAGTAGGATAGAACTGCCAACAGAATCAGGCTCATGACTACTGCCGTAAGCAGGGCTCTGGGCTGCGACTCGTGGGGCACGACCGAAGCTCAGCTCAGCTAATATTAAGTCTGTACCCCAGTCATGCTAGAGAAGTTCGCGAAAGCTGATTAATCAAGATCTGATACGAAGGATTCCCTGGGCGGTAGACTACGGCAGCTTGAGGAATGGAACAGAGAGACTGCAGGTTCTAGAAGACAGAATAACGTGACCTTGTCTGTAGTTGCGCGCGCGGAGCCATTCCATTCCTCAACGGTGGGACAGTGTACTTCGTGTCAAAGACGTAGTCTAGGCCAATCCGAGAAATCGCCCCTGACCAGAAAAGACGGGCGGTCAGAAGAAGATCATGATCGTCACTGCCGCCAGGAGGACCATCCCCATTGCAAGGAGGGCGGTGACTACGGCCTCATCGACGTCCAACTTGGCTGGAATCGGGGGCTCCCTTCTCTTAAAGGGTTGTGAACTGCAAATCTGTATTGACCGCCGGTACGCGCGCGGATGGAAGGGTTCGGCGATGCACACAACTGCTAGACCCCTTTGCTTGGCGAAGCTGCAGATTGCTAAATAGCCCTAAGGCATGTGCTGAAATCAGAGGCCAACATGGGGGACAGTGTGGGAGAGAGTGAGCCTCAGGTGGAGGACTCGTCATTAACGATAGCCGGACTAGAGAGAATCAGGACAGAAGTGGGACTGCAAGTCGTGATGGGCGCGGCCCGTCCACTGGGGAGGGCCGTAGTCGAGGAGCTTGCGGCTGCCGGGTCGAAAGTTAGGGGGGTCCTCCTTGACGCGGCCACTGTCGGCGATTCCTTCCCTGCCTCCGTCGAGGTCGTGGCCGCGGACCCCCTGAAGCCGGGGAGTCTGGTCGAGGCATGCAGGGGAGGAGAAGTGGTCTACGACTGTTTCGAGCCGAGCCACTCGAATTGGAAGCGGGCCTTTCGCGAAGGCACGGGCAACGTGCTGCTCGCCTCGATAGAGGCCGGCGCTGACCTAGTCCTCGCGAACCATCTCATAGCCGAGGAGGGCGAAAACGCCAGTACAGAGAGAGACCTTCTCAACGCCCATCGTTCGAACCTCATCAGAACGCTGGTGGCGAGAATGCCGCAGCTCTACGGGCCGCATGTGGTGAACAAGCTCTGGCAGGGCATCTTCGAATCAGCCTTTCTCGGGAAGAAGGCCCACTGGATGGGAGACCCCGAGGTGGCCCGGAGCCTTCTCTACGTGGGCGACGCCGCGTCGAAGATGATACTGCTCGGCAGGAGCCTTTGGGCCTACGGGCGCACCTGGAACCTGTCTGGACCGGCCCCCATCAGCGGCAGGACCTTCATTGAGCATGCCTACAGGGCAGCCGGCAGAGAACCGAAGGTGGGCCGCTGGGGGCGCGGTGTGATGCTGACTGGGCGCTTCCTCAGTTCGGATGCGAAGGGGTTCCTTGAGCTTCCCTACAACTACTATGACCCCTTCGTCTTGGACGGGTCCGAGTTCACGGAGGCGTTCCCGTCTATGGCATACATCCCACATGACCAAGCGATAGCGACGACATACCGGTGGTTCGAAGCTCAGTTGAAGGAGAACTCTCTCTGATCTCAGTGTCGCGGGACGTGTTTCTTTCCGTTCTCAAGGACCTGTTCTTAGCCAATGTTCCGTGATACAGGAACCACTCGAAGACAGCCGCACCAGACTCGAAGGACCCATAGAGTCAGCGGACTGGGGGGAATCTGCGCCTGCTCGGTGCAGCATGTCCTGCCAATGGCATTGATTGCTCAATGCGTATCAGGTGCCGGGACATTCAGTGCGTGAGAATAGTCGTGAGCTCAGCTGGTCTTCCAGTGGTGTCCGCAGTGCCTGCAAGAGTAGTTGCCCATGCATCCGAACTCAATGTCGGTGTTCGCGGACATACAGCGAGGGCGGATCATCTCGGCTTGGAGCCCGAAGACCTCCACTTCTACCATTCAGGAGGATGTGTGTACCGACTGGCGAAAAGCGGTCATGGAACCTGAATCTGTGTTACCTTCCGCGCGAGCACGTGAGCAAACCTGCCCGGGAATGAACCCGCACTCCATGCATTTCCAAAGAGAGGGAGCGGTTGGTCTTCGGGAAAGTTCGAAAAACGAGAAGTAGGGTAGAGTATGAAAGTCAGTCCATGAGAAGCACGGCATCTCAGGCGGGACTACAGCGGCTGGTCACCGGACACAGGTGCGAAGTGCACGGCTGCTACAAGATGGCCCTGTGGCTGGTTTCGTTCGAGTCCGAGACGTCCCATTGGTGCTCGAAGCACACTCGCATCTTCATGCGAGACGTGAACCTCTGGGAGAGGAAGGCAAGCAAGGTCAAAGGCTGAGGTTGTGAGTCCCAACTGTGCGGGAGAACCGATCCGCATCGAGAACCACCTGGTCTGCCAGGTGTTCTCACACCTGTTGCACCTGTAGAGGGAGAACCCCATCTCCGAGGTGGCAATCCGGTAGGATATCTCATGCGAATAGCACCTGGGACACGTGACGACTTCCCTCGTCAGAGACAAGTCCTTCTCGAGGTTGTCGAGCGCGCCGATAAAGCTCTCGAGTTCGGAGATCTGTCCTTTGTCCTTGCTTGCTGCCGCGTCAAGTTCGGCGCGCGGCGCGCGCTCGCGCTTGGTCGCGCCCGATAGGCCTTCAATCTTGGCCAGACCTTCGCGGACCTTCTTCCTTTCCTCCAGGGATCGTATCTGCTCTTCGGACTTTGACACGAGTTCATCGACTATAGGCATAAGTTTTCTAGCCTCATGGAAGTCTCGTTCCAAATCCCTCCTCAAGACCTCCCTGGCCAGGACGACCTCCTCCGTTTCACCTGTCGTACTCGCACTTCCTATGTATTTGGTGGCGATGTTTATCTTCGATCTAAGCGCGTTTATCTCTTCGCTAATCGTGAGAAGCCGCTGGAGGCGGGCATCTGCTAGGACTGAGTGGACCTGTGCATTCTCCTCGTCAGCTAGCGTCAAGTCGCAGAGCCCATGCGACACGGTCCCGTAATAAGGATTAACACTCCGTGTGCCACCACCAAATCGATAGAGCAACTACCAGGAGGGTCGAGACAGGACTTGGCTCAGACCCCTAGCTCTTCGTAAGTGTCCAATCAGGCAAGCGACTCTGAAGCGAGAACACTCCGAATGAGTTATCACGTCGACTCGGGCCGAGCGTGATCTGTCGGTCTGTGGGGACTTGCGCTCAGCGGTCCGATTTGATGGTCAGTCTTAATCCACGCGTGCGCGCGCTGACTGACCAGACGTCCCCTTCCTTCGCCAACCCGAAACTGCCACTGCCCTGAGGAAGTCTTGCCAAGCCGGCTCAAGTAGGTTTGGGTCGACTTTATGTCTCTCTGCGATAGCGTCTATCGTTCTCTTGGCCACAACCCCATCTTTGCTTTCTACCCAGAGTTTGAACGCTTCCTCTATCGCATTGACTAGGCTCTCTTTCTCTTTGATTTCTTTGCCAGTCTGAGTCTTGGAAGATGTCACAGTGAAATCACTGCCTTGAGTCATCTGCGCTCCTCATCCATCTTTGTCATCTCAACTGTCATTCTATTTGGATCAGATGGGTTTCCCCTCGGATTTACGGAATATGGAGTACGAATCTGTAAGAATCTTCGTATTGCAGAAGTCTCCCTAGGTCTTTCACCTCATTTGGACAAAACGCACAGATATCGCCAGGCTATCGTTCGTGGTAGCATGGCGGCGAGCGAAAGTCTGACAGTGAAAGACGTGCGAAACGAGGAGCTTCAGGAGGAAGCGAACCCGACTATGATCAATGTCCGCAGTGAGGGGCTGAAGCTCGACCTGGTCCTCCTCCGGAACACGGTCTCGGGCCTCACGATAGACTATCAGGGCATCTCGAAGAGTGGTGAGTTGCAAGAGTGGCTCGGAATCATCTACAACTTGCTCTCGGACTCCACTCCATCACCCGAAGGGCCGGTCCCCAGGATTCTTGGCGAGGCGGCCAAGTCTTCTTTCTCGCAGCCGCAGCCCCTGAAGGGGTCGGAGGACGGACTTCAGGAGGAAGCGGACCCGACTATGATCAATGTCCGCAGTGAGGGGCTGAAGCTCGACCTGGTCCTCCTCCGGAACAGGGTCTCGGGCCTCACGATAGACTATCAGGACATCTCGAAGAGTGGTGAGCTGCGAAAGTGGATCAAAATCATCAAGGACATGCTCTCCGAACCCGCTTCATCACCTCTGGGCGCAATTCCCCAGACTTTTGCCGAGGCGGTCATGCCTCCAGTCTCGCAGCCGCAGCCTCCGGAGGAGAAGCACGAGGAGCCTCAGAGGGAGAAGGAAGAGGAAGGGAAGGCTCCAAAGCAGCAGGAGCCTCCAAAGCAGCAGGAGCCTCCGAAGCAGAGCGACTACCGTGAGATCGTCCTTCACGCAGTAGACGCCAGTCTGGATACGCTGGGCCGCGACGGAAAACATGCCCTACTCAGCCTCCTCGAGAACAGGTACGGCCTTCGCGAGAACGACATACCGGATCATCCCAGAGGTTTCGTCGTGCTTCTTGACGAGCTACTGGGCCCATCAGCCCAAGATCTTGAAAGGATGATCATGAACAACATTAGGCTGGTCTCGATAACCCCCGGCGAGAACCTAGAAGCAGTCATCAGGTCACTCAAGGAGCAACGTCCTGCTGAAGCCCCAGCCGAGGCACTCACGGGGGACCCCGTGTTTTGAGCAGTCGATGCCAGCGCGGGGGAACTCAGGGATACCGCCTCGCACTCCAGGCGCAGGGGTTGATTGAGAAATGATAGACCCACTTGTCTTCGTCTTCGTGATACCCACGATCATCTACTGTGTGATAGCGGTCCTCATCGCAGTCTTGCTGCAGCCGCGCCCGCAAGCCTATTGCGTGAAGGAAAAGGCGAAGAGAGAGATCACCGGCGCCCATACTGTCGTCCTCAAGAATGGGAGAAGGGCGTTGCAAGGAAACTGCAAATCCTGCGGGATTACGCTCTTCAAGATGAAGTCAAACGGGAACCTAACCGTAGTCACTGTCATGAAATGGGGAACAATGCTAGGCGCACGGTTTAGAAAAATCGTGTACAGGCCGCGCCCGCAAGCCTATTGCGTGAAGGAAAAGGCGAAGAGAGAGATCACCGGCGCCCGTACTGTCGTCCTCAAGAATGGGAGAAGGGCGTTGCAAGGAAACTGCAAATCCTGCGGGATTACGCTCTTCAAGATGATGTAGCGTCCTCTTTTTGTCTGTCTCTCCCAGTGTTGGCCCGAGGGATTCCGTTTCGCCTCTACCACTCGGGACGCCGACCTCTGATTGATAGAGCAGCCGCCTGGGAGTTCCAGACTTCGCTCTCAGCTTTAACTCTCGATTAGAGTCCGACTCCATGCGAGCTCTCTCCATGAGCCCCAAGTTCTCGACGGCCGGGACCTCGCCTCCTAATCCAAAGTCCTCGCTAATTGAACCCCTGTCTTGCGAGGACAACTCTTGTGTAAACAGCCTGTCCTCAGACAGACGGTTCTTGATCCCCTGGACACCCCGGGCAGGTCCAAGGGCGTCCACCTGTTTCCTGTTCAAGGGAATCTGAAGGCCGCACTCAGCAGCAGAGTTAGGATTTGAAATCCACGTAACGGCGGATCGTCTGGAAACGGCCCTCCCAGACAGGACATACAGATTCTGGCTTCCCTTGACTTATATCGTCGACCTCGTTCAAATGCTTTGAATGGGGCCGATCATCTTTCAGACGCTGCCCGAGGTCTTCAGCTTCCTGACTGTCGCGGCCCTTCTGCAGGTATGCATTCTTCTTCTCTTCACAGGCAGGAGATATCTGAAGCAGGTGTCCTTCGTTGCCGTAGGCATCGCGGTTGCCTTTGTCGGTGAGAACGTCGCCCTTCTAGTCCTTCCAGCTGCCGCTTGGTTCGCAATCGCAGGCGGGCTCGCATGCGGAGTCCTGCTGTGCTATTACCTTCGCCCTGTAGGCATGGGAGTCGCCCTTGCGTTCCTTGGCTTCTACGGGTCGAGCTACCTGGTCAGCATCGAATCCGTTCAGTGTGTCGTCGCGCTAGTACTGTTCGCCTACGGCCTGCTGCTCACCGACCTCGCGCCCACCTTCGCCGCGAGCCTGCTCGCATCGGCGATTCTCTTC
>JBEKAG010000027.1:0-10642 GCA_050015955.1 Nitrososphaerales archaeon | reverse complement strand
GTTCGTGTTGAAGGCAACGCGACCTCCAATCCGCAGGAACTCATGGGTATAGTATCTAGCGAGCTTGTCTGGGTCTAGTCTTCCACACTTCGGTCCGAACACCCCGCCTTCGATACTCGGAAGAGTCATCAGCCGCGCTTCCTCGTTGGAGTCGAAGCCTGTCACCATGCCTGGCATCCGACGTTTGAGTTCCCCTCTTGAGAGCCTGCGAATCTCGATACCATTTCTCTCCATCCCATCCAGGAACGCCTCACTCGCTGACATCTGTTCGTCGCTCATCAGCCAAAGGTAGCCGATCTGCTGCAGCCCTAGGTCGACATTCAACTCGTCCTGAACATGCACGTAGAAGTCAATCGCGCTGTTGGAAAGGACTTGGTTGTCGACCGAGGAGAAGGTGTTCCTGAACATCGCGTTGCTCCTTCCAGTGTTTCCTTGGCCAGGGGCACCGAACCTGTCAATCAGCAGAATCTGTTTGTCCAGGTTGTTCCTCTTCAGATGGAACGCTGATGCGACGCCCATAATGCCGGCTCCAACGATCACAACGTCGTACCGGTCCGTCAACTATCGAACCTCTCTGGGAGAGGGTGAGTGAAGCCTTCGCATCATATCGTCCACATCAAGCTGCCTGTGCATCCTAATGGGTCTTCTGGAAAGTGAGTTTCTACGTTCTGCTTCACTGCACCTGTGATGGCCTCCGTATCTGCAGAGAACTTAATACCAATCGGCTTTCCAAATTGCCTATGCCAGAACCCCTCGCCGGGACCTTCCCAGTCATTGTCACTCCGCTTGACGACCAACGAAATCAGGACGAGGATAGCTATCGCGGTCTCATCGAGTACTACTGTAGGGCGGGAGTCAAAGGCCTGACCATCTTGGGGGAAGCTGCCGAGCGAGATCTGTTGTCCGAGGAGGAAAGACAGAGAATCTTGACGACGACTTTCGGGTTAACTAGCGGCAAGATGCCGATAGTCGTGGGTACTGGAAACGAGAACCTTCAATTGACCGTTCAGTCCAGCATTTCTGCCCAGGGTTTGGGTGCCTCGGCAGTCATGATTCCCGCGCCCAGAAGTCTGAAGACAAAGACTGGGATCCCGAATGAAGATGCAATATTCGATTACTTCTCGTCCGTCGGTGATGCAATCGAGATTCCCTTAGTCATACAAGACTTCCCTCAGACAGATCGTCCGAAAATGTCACCGATGCTGATAAGTCGATTGAATCGAGAGATATCAAACGCAAAATACCTGAAGCTTGAGGACCCGCCCACCCCCCTGAAGTTGGCGATGATACGTGAAATCGCAGGTGATAGGCTGAAGATCTTCAGTGCATTCTACGGAAGAGACTCCTTCTGGGATCTAGTGCACGGCGCGGTGGGCATAATGACCTCGTCTCCCACCCCTGAATATCTGGTCGCGATGTATGACGCCTACGTTGCAGGTGACCTGAAGAAGGCGTTCGACATCTACCTCAACACACTGCCCCTAGTCTATTATTGCAGTGAATTGGGCTTAGCCGTACGGAAGGAGATTCTAGTAAAGCGAGGCGTAATTCGAACCAGCAAGATGAAGCTACCAGAGAAGGAGCTGGTTGATAGTCAGAAGAGAGAACTCGCAGATGTTCTGCGCTGGGTAGAGAAAACGGTTCAGTCGTCCTCTGGCGTCGCGCCTCTCAACTTCCTGAGTGTTCCCTGAGGAATGGTTTCTGACTAGAGAGTGATCTCTTTGCCGATGCCCAGCTTCCTCGCCCTCTCGTAGACTTCGAGGGCCAGTGCCAAGTCTTCTATAGCTACACCAACGGATTTGAAAAGCGTTATCTCTTCTGCGTTACTCCGCCCTTCTTTGGCGCCAATGACTACCTCGCCCAGTTCGGCTGAGATTTCTGATTCTTTTAGTTCTCCGCTCTTGATCAAGCCAATGATGTCGCCAGCTTCAGCCAGGACTTGTTCTTTGAAGTCTACGAAGACCTTTGCACGTTTAATCAGGCTGGGGTCAATCTCGCTCTTCGTAGGAGCATTCGCCCCAATTGAGTTAATGTGAGTACCAGCTTGTACCCAACGGCTCATCAAGAATGGTTTATCAGAGGTCGTAGCAGTGACTACTATATCGGCAGACGCGGGTTCTGAAGCGTCATTGGCCGCTATTATGTCAATGCCGAGCTTCGCAGACATCTGTTTGCGAAAGGCTTCGAGTCTTACCTTTGAAACATCGTATGCCTTCACGTTGTTTATCGAGCGCACGCTTGCGACCCCTTCCAGTTGTGTCCGAGCCTGCACTCCAGTACCGTAGAGCCCAAGCGTCTGGGAGTCCTTTCTGGCCAAGTACTCGGTGGCGACCCCGCTGGCTGCTCCTGTACGGAGCCGTGTGATGGTGTCAGCGGCCATGATGGACAACAGACTTCCGTCATCAGGGTCGAAGAGCACCATGAGAAAGTACGTTGAGCCGGACCGTCTCGAACCAGGCTGGCCTGAGATTGTCTTGAACCCCACGGCGCGCTTGCCAAGCAGCGCGGCTGGCATGATGCGCAACCCCCCCTTCATCCCGTCTACGGCCAAGTGCAGCCTTTTGGGCATCAGGGTCTCACCATTCGCGTGTCTGCGAAAGGCGTCTTCAATGATTGAAATCGAGGCCTTCATGTCTACCGCCATCTCGACAGCTTGGTCATCTAAAAGAAGCACCAAGTAGGTCAGGCCACCTTTCGTGAAAGACTCTAAAAAAGTAGACTATCCATCCCTCACAACGGGGCTTGACATACCATTCAGACTGGCCGCTTGAGTGTACAGGAAATTGACACCGTAACGCGTGATTTGAGTGTCAACTGCTCCAAGAAACTCCCACCTTCACCGTACCCTCTCCGTCCTAACAATCCTGCAATTTGAGGTTGGGCTAATATGTTGGGATACTGTCTCGCCATGCATGACAGAGGAAGAATCCGAGGACGAGGGAATGTTCGTTGATTGCGAGGTAGTCCACGACAGCATCAGCATCACCCACTTCCTACCTCCGAGGAGGTGCAAGAACTGCGACAACTGAAATGGGGGATCCACCGCGCTTCGGGAAGGCGCGCGCGCTAAAGATTCCCATCCACAACAATCATCGTCGGTTAATGACCTTCGCTAGCCGAATCGGAAGACTCCATCGGAGACCGCTAATCGACGCTGCCTTGTCTACATCCGGGCCTTGTCTTCCAAAGCCATGAGATGCCCGCCGAAGCCGATTGCCCACAGGAGGGCCGGGTAGACGACCATCCTCTCCATTCCGCCTGGTCCCAAGCCCAAGTAGATGTTGGGGACGAAGAGGATTAGTGCGATGAGCGTTATCATGCCAAGAAGGACTGAGAAGTATGACATGGGTTTCTTCTGGAACCTGTAGGTCACGATTGCGGATAGACCCGCAAAGAGGAAAACCATGAGCGAGAAGATACCGTGCCAGATTCCCGTCGTTTCAGGCGCCCATCCCACTCCAAGCGCACCGACCCCTGTCAGGGCGATGAGTACGGTGGCAGGCATCCATTTGAAAGCCCGATGCAGGAAATATGCGCCCAAGAGTATGAGGAGGCCAAGAAGTGCGATGGACGAATCGAAGAGCAACGCTGACGGCGGAATGTAGCAAGCGCCACTGCTCGGACAGTTCGCGCCCAAGTCGCTCACATAGTTTGTGGAAACGCTGTAAGCGTACCCGTTGACATACCCAAAGCTGTTCGTGCCATTCGCAGAATAGATTATTTCAGAGACGATTAGGAGGACTCCGAACTGGACGGCTCCAACGAAGATGGCAACGCCAGATTTCGCGGCGTTTGATAGAGCCATTGCCGTTCGTCACACGGGCGTGTGCTAAAAACGTGAGCCACGCCAGCACGCTCTGCATATGCTGCAGCCACAAACACAACCTCAATCAAGCAATGGCAGAATAGACTAACCAGATTCGAACATGGCGGGGATACTTCTGACCTACGGGAGTTGTCAGCAGCACTAGATGTTTCCTTGTGTTCGTGACCGCGAGAACCCCAATGCTGATGGTTTTCTACGCAATGCTCAAAGATAAGCGAAGCGACGGAACAACGGGTCGATATTAGAGTCACGGGACCCCGGTCGAGCGAGGCGACGATATGCTTAAGGAACGTTCCGCCTTCCTGTCTAACGAGGGGGTTGCAGAAAGAGCGCCCGTGGACGAGACTCCAGGTCCAGGAACTGACACGTGCAGGTGTTGCGGAGATCCCCCCCGAGAAGAAGCCGCTCTACGCGCTTGTGACGGAATCCGCGAAGACGTATCCAATGAACGTCAGCATCCACTATCAGGGAAGGAACTTCACATATTCAGAACTGGATGACCTCTCTTCGAGATTTGCATCAGCGCTCGTTTCTCTGGGAGTTAAACACGGAGACAGAGTGGCAATCTTCCTACCCAACACGCCCCAGTTCGTCCTCGCATTCTTCGGAATCCTGAAAGCGGGAGCCATCGTGGTGAACAACAATTCGCTCTACAAGGAGAGGGAACTCGAACATCAAATTAACGACTCCGGCGCGGAGGTCATCATCACACCGAAGGACGTCGTCAAGAAGAACGACCTCTATGCGAGCCTGGAACGCTGCAGGGAGAGAACCTGCCTGCGGCACGTCATCACCACCAGCGTCACCGATTGCCTTCCAGGCCTGAAGCGCAGCCTGTCCGGACTGGCCGGCATAAGGAGGGTGAGTAGGGCAAACACCCTGGACCTCATGGCGCTGCTGAGGTCGAGCACTCCCATGGCGACGTTTGCCGACATCGACCCGATGGAAGATGTTGCCGTGCTTCAATACACCGGGGGAACCACGGGAGTTTCCAAGGGCGCAATGCTGACTCACTACAACCTCTACTCGAACGCAGTCCACACGGCCAACTATCTGCCGCTGACCACCAAGGACGTGTCACTGGCGGTGCTGCCTCTCTTTCACATCTACGGGCTCACCACAGCCATGAACGCTCCCTTCTTTGCGTCCTCGCAGATAGTCCTCCTTCCCAGCTTCCACGTCAACGAAGTGATGAAGACCATTCAGCAGAGGAAGGTCACGGCCTTCTGTGGCGTGCCAAGCATGTACATCGCCATCATCAACAACCCCAAGGTCAAGGACTTCGACCTCCGTTCCGTGAGGGTGTGCGTGTCGGGGGGTTCCGCCCTCCCCATAGAAGTGCGTAAGTGGTTCACTACGCTGACAAGGGGGAACCTCGTCGAAGGCTACGGATTGTCCGAAACCAGCCCCATCACCCACTGCAATCCGCTGACGGAGGGGGGCGTCAGGGACGGCTCGATGGGGATCCCATTCCCGGAGACCGATGCCATGATAGTGAGCCTCGACGACCCCTACAAGACCCTCCCCACAGGTTCGATGGGGGAGCTCGCTGTGAAAGGCCCTCAGGTGATGAAGGGATACTGGAACAACGAGGCAGAGACTGCCGAGGTCATCCACGACGGGTGGTTCCTGACGGGAGACATAGCGAAGATGGACGACGACGGCTACTTCTACATAGTAGACAGAAAGAAGGACATGGTGGACGTTGGAGGGTTCAAGGTGTATCCTAGGGACGTGGAGGAAGTCCTTTTCGAGCATCCGGACATCAAAGAGGCCGCGGTCATCGGCATCCCGGACGAGTTCAGCGGCGAGGTCGTCAAGGCCTTCGTGGTCAAGAAGGACGAAGCCGGCTCTCTGACAGAGAAAGACGTCATTGACTTCTGCGCTGCCAGGCTGGTCAAGTACAAGGTACCCAGGAAGGTGGAATTCACCCCGGAACTCCCGAAGACCCTGATCGGCAAGGTCCTTCGCAGAAAGCTCAAGGAGACCACAGCTCAGCAATAACAGAGAATGCGTTGCCTGCTAGCAAGTCGTGCAGTCTTTCTTACTGGGAATACCGTCTCAATTACTGGCGCCGCTTCCTAGAGCCATTCACAGGAATCCGGCTTTGGAATCGAAAACCTGTTCGGACAACCTCTCCATGTCTTTCGTGCCCCTGTTGAAGAGGATGGAGAACGCCATCGCATCCCTGTAAAACTTCTCGACGCCGAAATCCTCGAAGTATCCATACCCGCCATGGACCTGAAGTGCTTGGTTCGTCGCATTCTTGGCCAGAGCCACAGCCCTCACCCTCGCCATAGTCTTCCTGGCGGCTGTGTGATTCTCTTTGTAGGCGAAGTCTCGAATCATCTCCTCCTCCGCCCTGAGAAGCGAAAGACCGAATGCCACGGGCTGATAGTCCTTGAGCGGGTGCTCAAAGGTAGTCCTGACCTTTGAGTATTCCACTGCCTTGGCGAGCGCCCCAGCAGCGATGCCCAGGGACACGGCCGCGACTTCGAGGTCCATATCGTTGAAAGCGGCTTCAATAAGCCTGGAACCGTCCTCCGAAATCTTCTCGAAATCCGTCGAGTCAATCATGAGCGAACAGAACTTCAGTCCTCGAAGTCCTAGGCGCGGGTGTTCCTCTATGGGCTTGAAGCCGGCCTTGACCAACAGGAGACTGTTCTGGGGGTCATTAGCCGCGATGATAATCGCATCGGCGCTCCCGTTGAGAATGTATTCCACCCTGCCCCGTGCATGGCTGCCCTCAATTACCACGCCCGAGGTTCGGCTGTGTCCTTCCAGCAGACCGCAATGGTCGACCGTGACATTCGTCTTGGCCGACGCCACATCGCGGAGTATCTCCTTGCTCTTCTCTGATGCCATAGCTAAAGGAAGAAAGAGTGAATTCGTGATAAGCACTCTTACGGAGGCCGATGGCGAGCACCGCGCCAGCTCTTCGAGCACTATCATGTAGCCCCTTTCATCCAAGCCGGTTCCGCCATATTCAGTCGGAATCTTTGCTCCCATGAACCCCTGTGTTGCCATGCTCCCCGCTGTCTCGGGGCTCAGTCCTTCCTGCTCTATCTTGACTGCGATGCCGTCTATGTTCTTCTGAGCAAAATCCCTGACGCTGTTCCGAAGGAGTTGGTACTCTTCGGTCATCAAGTCGGGCCACCACTCTTTTCGGCCTTCGCCTTGGTCCTTTCTCTTCCGATCGTTCTTGCGATGATCAGCTTCTCCACCTCGCTGGTCCCCTCCCAGATCTCCATGATCTTCGCATCTCTGAATGACCTCTCGAGGTCTCCTGCCAAGCCTTCGACGCCGGTCAGCTCCAGCGCCGTCTCAGTGACGTGGACAGCGGTCTCAGCGGCGTAGGCCTTCGCCATGCTGGTTAGCTTCGGGTCAGGATTGAACTTGAAAAGGCGTGAAGCCGCTTCGTAGGTCAGCAGGCGCGCCGCCTCAATCCGGGTGGCCATCTCCCCAAGGGTCACGAGAACCTGCTCCTTTTCGTTCTCTATGCTTCCGGTCCCTTTCCGCTCTATGAGCTCTAAGGTCCTATCCAGCGCACCCTGGGCTATACCCACGGCCTGTATGGCGACGTAGATTCGGCTGATGTTGAAGAAGGTCATGATATAGTAGAAGCCCTTTCCCTCCTCCCCCAGCAGATTCTTGGCCGGAACCTCCACGTTGTCGAGAATTATCTCGGCGGTATTCGTCGCACGCACTCCCAGCTTGCCACCCAACTTGTTCCTTGAGACCCCCTTCGAATGCATATCGACGATGAACACGCTCAGACCGTGATGCCTCTTCGCGTCTGGTTGCGCCGTGCGCGTGAGAACCACCAAGAAGTCAGCAAGCTGGCCGTTCGTGATGAACATCTTCGACCCGGTGATGATGTACCCGTCACCTGACTTCACCGCTTTGGTCTTGATCCCCGCGACGTCGCTGCCTGCCGACGCTTCGGTGACCCCGAGGCCCATTATCGCCTGTCCGCTGTTCACACGTGGAAGGTATTCCTGCTTTTGCTCTTCCGTGCCGAATAGCATGATCAGTTCCATTCCGAAGAGTGAAGCGACGGCTGCTATCCCCATTCCGGCATCAACCCGACAGAACTCTTCCATCGTGACCAACATCTTCCAGGGGTCAGAGTAGTCGAGGATTCCACTCGTGAAAGCCCTCTTCCTCAAATCGTCCGGGTATTCTTCATCCAGATCGTGTTTCCGCGCCAGTCCAGGGGTTATCTCCCTGACTGCGAATTCCCTCGCCTTCTTCCGAGCGTCTGCTAGCGTCTCTGGCAGCTCGAATTCCATTTCGGTCCGCGTCTTTCCACTTCGACCCCCGTACTTACTGCTTTCTCCCTCTTCCCTCTCACGGATGATCGTCTAAGGACTTGGGAGCCGGGTCAGACCCTCTGCATCAATGTTGCAAAGCCCTGCCCGCCTCCGACGCAAAGGGTGGCCATTCCATACTCCTTGCCCGTCTGCTGTAGCTGCCTGGCCAGAGTCCCGACCAGGCGGGCCCCCGATGCGCCGAGAGGATGCCCTATGGCTATCGCGCCTCCGTGGATGTTCACACGGCTCGGGTCGAGTTGAAGCTCCTTGATCACATAGAGAACTACTACGGCGAAGGCCTCATTGACCTCCCACAGGTCCACCTCACCGACCCCCAAGCCCCCTTTCACGAGCGCCTTCTTGGAGGCCGGAACCGGACCCTTGCCCATCACGCTAGGGTCGACACCCGCCCAACCAAGAGAAAGAATCTTGGCCAGAGGCTTCAGCCCGCACTCCCTGACCTTGTCGCCAGACATGAGTAGCACCGTCGAAGCTCCCGCGTTCAGGGGAGCCGAATTGCCAGCCGTGACGATCCCTCCTTCCTTGAACGCGGGCTGAAGCTTCCGCAGCTGCTCCATGGTGGTTTCTCTTCTTATGCTCTGGTCCGCGTCTATGATCTTCTCTTCACCGCCCACCTCAACCCTCATCTCCATCAGCTCCTCCTTGAACCAACCTTCGTCGAGGGACTTGGACGCCTTAGCATGGGACCCCACAGCGAAGAGGTCCATCTCCTCCCTGGTGATTCCGCTCTCCTCGGCGAGCTTCTCGGCGGTAAGACCCATGACGTAACCAACACCCATCTGATACCTTGCATACTCGGGACTGGCGAGCAACCTCATGCTAGGAGTCATGCACGGGTTGTTGCTCATCGGGACGTGAGTCATGTGTTCCATGCCTCCTGCAAGAACCACTTCCGAGTTGCCCGTCATGATTTCCATCGCCCCCAGTGCCGCAGCGTTCATCGACGAAGCGCAGGCCCTCTCCATTGCCACCGCCGGCACCGTGACCGGCAACCCCGCCAGGAGTATCGGGTGCCTCCCACCATAGAGCCAGTTCTCCCCGACCTGGAAGGAGCATCCCGTGATGACGTCACCAATCTCCTCGGGGTTCACCGCGTCCCTCTCTATGAGCTTCTTGATGAGAAGTGCCAGGGCCTGATCCATCCGCACCGAATTGTAAACGTCCCTCTCAGGCTCGCTGGGTCTAGACTTCGAGAAAGGAGTCCTCAGGTAGTCTACCACGAAGACCTCGCGCAAAGCGTTCGCCTGACCTTTCATCTACTTCCCCTTGTATTCCGGCTTCCTCTTTCCCAGGAAGGCCGAGATTCCTTCCTTGAGGTCCTCTGTGCCGAACAGGACTCCGTAGGATAGTGCCTCCATCTCGAGGCCTACATCGGATGGCACTTCGGTTCCCTTGTCGAGCAGCCTCTTCGCCAGCGTCACTGCGACGGGCGCGATGGCGGAGGCGAGCTCTCTGCCGTATTGAAGCGCATACTCATCGGGGTCGCCGGCGGGGACGAGCCTGTTCACGAGCCCAATCTCGTAGGCCTGCTTCCCGCTTATGCCCTCTCCGGTGAGGACTAGAGCGGACGCCCGGGAGAGTCCGATCAGCCTTGCCATCTTCTGGGTCCCGGACCAGCCCGGCACGAGCCCCCGGGTCACCTCCGGGAGGCCCAGTTTGACGTCCTCAGTCGCCAACCTGAGGTCGCACGACATCGCCAGTTCAAGACCACCTCCCAGCGCGTATCCCTTGACGACGGCGACCATCAGCTTTGGGAATTCGGCGATCCTCTTGAAAATCCTCTCCCCTTTCCTCGAGAACTCAAGGAACGCGAGAGAACTGTTGAAGAATTGGGTAAGGTCGGCACCCGCTGAGAAGACTCCCCCGGTCCCGGTCAAGATGACCACGACGACCTCGTTGTCGTTCCAGAGCTCGGTAAGAATCCGGTCGAGCCCGTCCAAGACCTCGGCGTTCAGGAGGTTCAGCTTCGGTCGATTGATGACCACCTTGGCTACCCTGCCGTCCAGCTTCTCCACAAAGATGGGTCCGGCCACACCCAGTTCCTTTTCCGGTTTGGTTCCTGACGTGCCCGCAAGTCCAACCTCGGCGGTTGGTTTGCTCTCTATGACTTCCAGCATCTTCCCCTCCAGTATGGACTTCGCGGGGGCAAAGACCTTGCATTCGAACTTCGCCGCGAGCTCCTCCAACTTCGACCTCACTTCGGAGTTGCTCAATCCCTTCGCCACTGAGATGGGACCGAACGGCCTCCCCATTCCGAGAGAGACTCCCTTCTCTATGTCCTCGGGGCGGGCCACTCCCTCTTCAATTAGCTTTACCGCCTCGTTGATTTCTATGCTGAAGATGTCTAAGATGGAGACCTTGTCGGTTGGGGGGGCCTTCGGGATGTTAGCTTTCCCGGTCGACCAGTCATAGAAGCCCTTCCCGGTCTTCTTGCCGAGCTGGTTCGCTTCCACCATTCTCGCGAAGGTCAGCCCCTTGCCGT
>JBEKAG010000026.1:0-10764 GCA_050015955.1 Nitrososphaerales archaeon | reverse complement strand
CAGCTCGGCTTCGGAGACAAGGAGATCGACGCGATACTCAACATGAAGGACCTAGTCAGACCGGGGATTCCTGCCAAGAAGCTCTGAAGGCGTTTACGTCAGAAAATGGGCGTCTTCAGCGCCGGGCCTTCACGCCGATCCTATCCATCAGCTTGCCGAGCTCGGAGTCGTCGGCAGCGTCCATCCTGAGGTACCGGAGGATCTCGCCCTCATCGAGGCCGACCTTCCTGGCCTCGGCCACTGTATACCGATAGGCCTCGAGCTCGGTTGGCCGCTCGACGTACTCGAAGGCCTGGTCGTATAGGTCCCTGCCCTCGAGGAACTGGCAGACGTGAACTAGAACGTGAATCACGTCCAGGTAGAGGAAGTCGGTTTTTGCCCCCCTGAGATGCTTTGACCCGATGCAGATCGTGCTGGTGTCTCTGTCAAACCAGAGCCCAGAATCGTTGGGTTCGACGCGCAACTTGAGATGCTTTATGATCTTGGTCATCTGGGACCTGGACCCGAAGACTCTCATTAGGGAAGAAGAAGATTCGAGGCCGGCGAAGACATCAGTCAACCTGTACTCACCAATTTCTGCGCTCCTCCCGACACGGAACCCTCTGACCCGCAACTCCTTTCTTTTTGGGGGCTCCGCTCAACAAAAGAACCAAGCTCAAGAATCGATACCGCAGCGGTAAAGATTGGTTCACACTTTTACTGATGGGATGACAGAAGGGCCGCAGAGCAGGATGAGCCAGCAACTCCGAGACGAGAGGGAGGTCCGGAAGCATCTGGACGAGCTGGGCGGCTCCGCGCGCTCTTCGTTTGGAGTACTAGGGAATGCGCCCCTTTATAGTATGCCGCTATCAGACGAAAGATAGCATGGCAAACGAGAAAGAAGAACAGGATACCCGGTCCGAATTCTATAACAGTCAGACGGTCGCCAAGTACATCAAGGCCGTTGGTATACCAAAGACCAGAGGTGCATTCAGGGACATGGTCGCTTCAGGCAGTCCTGAAGACTTGGACAGCAACAAGGGCCTGGAGTTGATAGCTTGCTTGGGGAAAGTGACGTTCATGAAGCACCCCCAACAAATCAACATCATGGACAAGTCAAACGGCAAGATAATAGCGTCGATCGATTAGAAGACCCCAATGTTCGAGCACATAACCAACCAACCTGAATGAGTCCCCGGAATTGATTCTTTCTGATACTTATGGTCGCGCGGATGGTCAGTACGTCATGAGCCCTTTTTCCTCGAGCATCGCGTGCAGGTTGTTCACGGCCCTGTAGACGTCGCCCTCTTTCTTCGCTCCAGTGCAGACCAGCTTTCCAGAGGTGAAGAGAAGAATCACTGTCTTTGGGTCTGCCATCCTGTGGATCAGGCCGGGGAACTGCTCAGGCTCGTACATCGATTTTGGTAACAGTCTGGCCGCTTCCTCCAGGCGAATCTTCCCCCCAAGGTTCACTGATGCCACCATGTTCTGTATCACTATCACTGCCTCATTCTTGATGGGGATTCCTCCTTTCTTCAACGTCCTGACCACCTCTTGCACTGCCTTTCTTGACTGCTCTTCCGATTTTGCACCCGTACAGACCATCTTCCCAGAACTGAAGATCAGGGTAGTTGTCTTTGGGCTCTTCAGTTTGAAGGCCAGTCCAGGGAATCGGTCGGGATGATACTCCGCTTCAACAAAGTTCTTGGCTATTAAGTTGAGGTCGACCCTCTGATTTATCGAGGCGGTAGCGACAACGTTCTCTATGCATACCATTGCCTTCGTTTGTGGCATTACGAAGGCGTGAAGAGTCGGCGGCATATATAGCATGCCTATGTGGTTGGGAATGGGATGTTGACTGAGGGTACGGTGGCCTTGAACCCAACGGCGTCGTAGGAGGGTTCAGCTAGGCCTCCTCAGGGATTCACGAGTTCACCTACAGGTATAACTACCTCAACAATCGTTTACCTTATGTTGGGCTAAGCCTAACAATGCGGGCGAACGAGTTGATAGCCTCGCTGAGCGGGATAAGGGGCATCTTCAACGTCGACCTGACTCTCGAGGATGTTGCGCATTTCGTAGGCAATTTTGCCCGAACAGAGGGGCAGAATGAGATCCTCATTGCTAGGGACACGCGGAGTACGGGACCAGCAATCAGCAGGGCGGTAGCCGCTGCCGCCATGTCGAGGGGGGTCAACGTCCTAGACTGTGGCGTGATCTCAACGCCCGCACTGTTCAGAGAGAGCCGGGTCAGCGGGAGGCCTGCAGTGATGGTCACAGCTTCTCACAACGAGCCTGAGTTCAACGGGCTGAAGTTCATCAGAGAGGGCAAGGGAATTACGAAGCAGGTACTCGATACGGTGATGGGGCCTGACATTGGGCGGCCGGAGGGATTTGGGGGCGGCACGAACAGACGAGCGACGAAGCCGACCTATGATGAAGACCTGATTCAGAGATTCGGCACAGGCTCTTGCGAGGGAGTCAGGGTCGCGCTCGATTTGGGCGGAGGAGCTGCGATATCACACGCCGTTAAGCTCCTCAGAAAGCTAGGGTGTGAAGTGTGTTCGGTCAACGACGTGGCAGGTGTCTTCAGCAGGAGGGTCGACCCGGTCGCCGCCGAACTCACGTCCCTGAGCAGGCTGGTTAGGGCGAGGGACTGCGACATCGGTCTCGGTTTCGATTGCGACGGCGACAGGCTGGTAATCGTCGACGCCGCCGGGCGGAAAAGGACCGGCGACTTCATGTTGACATTCGCGATCTCCGAGCTTCTCGAGGAGACGGGAGAGACCAGGGTAGTGGTCTCCCTGGACACGACACAGGCTATCGACGACGTCCTAGGAAGGGCCGGAGGACATGTCTTCAGGTCGAAAGTGGGGGAGGCGAACGTGGTCGAGGTAATGGGCAGGACCGGGGCAAGGCTTGGGGGTGAGGGGAGCAGCGGTGGCCTCATCGATGGGGAGTTCAACTACTGTAGGGATTCGATGTTGGCTGCAATCGTGATAATCAGGGCGCTCAGACGGAAAGGGCGGAGGGCGTACGAATTAGTGCCCACCTACCATCAGCAAAGGGTGGTGGTCTCGGTCTCCAAGCCGAAGGCGCAGAAAGCCTTCAGGTCGCTGGCTGCGAAGTACGACGACGCCGACATGAGGGACGGAATCAAGATTAGGGTTTCCAAGCACTCCTGGGTCCTCATGAGGACCTCGGGAACGGAGGACCTGGTCCGGGTGTCAGCCGAGGCGGAGACCGCAAAGGAGGCCCTCCGGAACGCAAAGACCTTCGCCGCAAGACTGGTGGAGCTGAGCAGGTAGCATGCCTGACGAGAGGCGAATCATCGAGTCTATCGTAGGTACCGCGAGGAAGGTGCCTGCAGGGTACTCGAGGATAGGCGATGACGTGGCAGTAGTCCCTGCCCGCGGGAAGAAGGTCGTGCTCAAGGTCGACATGCTGGTCGAGAGTACGGACGTTCCGCCGGGGATGAGCTACAGACAGGCGGCCCGGAAGGCGGTCGCAATGTGCGTTAGCGACTTTGCGGCCAAGGGCGTGAGGCCTGATTCGTTCATGGTCTCTCTCGGGCTTCGTAGACGAACAACAAAAGAGCAAGTCGATCAGCTCGCGAGGGGTTTCAGAGACGCCGAAAGGGAGTGGGATGTCCGGATGGTTGGCGGAGACACGAACGAAGCGGGCCAGCTTGTAATCGACTGCACGATGGTCGGGTTTGCAAAGAAGGTCGTTGAGAGAAGAGGGGCCAGACCTGGGGATGCACTCGTGGTGACGGGGCCTTTCGGATACTCGCCAGCCGGGCTAAAGATAATGATTGGCGGCGCGAAGGCAGATAGGGGGTTCAGAGAGACAGCGACCAGAAGTGTCACGAAGCCGACCCCCGACCTCGAAGTGGGAATCGCACTTGGCGACTACCTGACTTCGGCGATGGATTCCAGCGACGGGCTGGCTAGGAGCATTCACACCCTGGCTGAAGAGAGTGGGGTGGGCTTCGAGCTTGACAAGATGCCTGCTGGTGAGGGGGTTGCAGAGTTTGCCAAAGACAACAACCTGTCGCTCCAAGACCTCGTTATGGCCGGTGGCGAGGAGTACGTCATTGTGGGAACAATCAGCCCTAGGAAACTTGCTTCGGCCAAGAAAGCAGCGAGACTAGCAGGGGGCCAGATTACGACAATCGGGAAGGCAACCCGGGAAAGGGGCAGAGTCTTCGTGCGGGCAGGACAACATAGGAGGCGGATTCCCGATGAAGGCTGGACGCACCTACGCTGAAGCCGTCTTCACTACCTTCGCAAACCTCCTGACGAGGAGGTCGGCCTGTTCCTGACTGTCGGACTCTGCGAAGACCCTGATTAGCGACTCTGTTCCGCTCGGTCGGGCCAACACCCACGAATGCTCGTCTGTCCACACCTTGACTCCATCGATGCGTTCCATCTCCCCCTTCGCCTGGCGCTCGACGGCCCTCATCACTGAGTCGACCTTCTTCGTGTCTACCTCGATTTTGGTCTTCGCCTGGAAGAACTTCGGGACCGAGAACGCGAGCGCCCTCGAGAAGGCCATACCTCTCGAAGCCAGGCACTCGAGCATCAACGCAGTGGTCATCCCGCCATCGCGGACCGGGATGTGTGGCATGTACATGCACCCGCCGTTCTCTTCGAACCCGAAGACCGCTTCTCTTTCGACCATAGCGCGCGAGATGTCGACGCTCCCAACCCTCGTCCTGATGACCTTTGCGTTGTGCTTCTTTGCGACGATTTCAACTGCTTGACTGGAGCTGACAGAAGTCACCACTGTACCCTCGGGATGCTTCTGCAACACGTAGTCGGCGACGAGACACCCGGTCTGGTCTCCCCACAGAATCCTCCCTTCCTCATCGCAGAAGATCGAACGGTCGCCGTCGCCGTCGTAAGCCACCCCGAGGTCGGCTCCTATTGACTTCACGGCTCCCGAAAGGTCCTTCAGAGTTCCAGGAGTCGGCTCTGGACCCCTCCCTGGGAAGGTTCCATCCACCACTGAATTGAGGGTAATCAGCTTGCACCCGAGCGCCTCAACCAAGTATGGAGCGGCGACACACTGGGCACCATTTCCAGCGTCCATGACGACTGTGAACTTCCTCCCTGAGATCAGCTTGGAGTTGACTCTCGACAGAATCCCGGCGATATAGTTCCTGACGACGGATGGCTCAGGTCTTGCAACCCCAACGGTCTTCCAGTCAGCCCTCGTCTGGGACCGGTCGAAGAATATCTTCTCGATTCGCTGTTCGTCGAGTCTCGGTACCTCCACGCCGTCCGGGCCTGCGACCTTCAGGCCGTTGTACTGCGCCGGGTTGTGGGAGGCGGTCACCATCACACCGCCCTTGAAGCCCATGGTCCTCACTGCGTACTGCAAGGCAGGGGTCGGGACTAGCCCCGCCTCTGCGACATCCCGTCCGGAGCTCATCAACCCTGAGATTGCGGCGTTGGCAAGAGCAGGACTTGACACCCTTACGTCTTGGCCAACAAGGAGCTCGCCGCCCCCAAAATAGGTCCCGATAGCCTCTCCAAGGCTAATCGCGAAATCGAGGTCGTGGGAGACGCCCGGCACGAACCTGACGCCGTTGGTGCCGAAGAGCCGCCGTTGAACTGCGGCCAAGGCTTTGGTTTCCCCCAACATGAGAGAAAAACCTTCCGAATCAGGAAGGCTTCAGGACTGTGAGATGATCCGTGCGGCAAAAGCTTATGTCGAAACCTGGGGCTACGCCGTTCGGGCCCGTAGCGCAGATCCATGCTGTGAGCGAAGTACGGATAGCGTGGCAGCCTTCTAAGCTGTAGAGAGCCAAGGCTCGCAGAGGTCGTGGGTTCAAATCCCACCGGGCCCGTTAACAAATCACTCGATTCGAGCTATTCTGACCGGAGTAAGCTAGAATTGGGTTATTCTACTCGCATGTCAGCACGCGCGCATACGCAGGTTCGCGCGCGCGCCGAACCCGGTGTCGACGCCAGTGCTGCTGTCTATCAGAAGCACCCCGCTCCGGCACAGCTCCTCACCGTCGAATGCTCGTCCCTTGAATACCAGACTCAACTATCTTCCAGCCGACAGGGCACGAGATGCTACCACTCAAGAATGTTGCGAGGCCGACAGGCATTTCCCGGCGGAGCGCGCGCATGGGTTCAAGAATGGTATGGTGAGTCTCTCACCTGGAGAGACGGACCTCATCCCCGGTTGAGAAGGCGTCTTTCTCCTTGACGACCCCTACTATCTTTCTTCCTTCGTCAACGACAGGGATTGCCCTGAACCGGTACCGTCTGAACAGGGCCTCCACCTCCCCGCGCATCGTCGTAGGAGCGATTGTGATAATGCTCTTCGTCATTATCTCTTCAAGCCTGCTATCGGGATTGGCTTGTAGGAGTTCGTTAATGTCGACAACGCCTTTCAGACGCTGCTCGTCATCCACGACGTAGACATACATGGTGACGAGGGAGTTGGGCGCCTCCTTCCTGAATCTGGTGAACGTGTCCTCCACGGTCAAACTTCCGGGAAACTGTAGGAAGCGGCGGACAGCAAGAACTGACGCCGGAACGTCGTGCTGCGTGATGAGCTCGTGAACCCTTTCCCCAAGGCTTCCGCCGAGCGTCTTCTGGATTTCCTCCGCGTCCTCTTTCGGCAGAATCGAAATCACCTCCGCTATCTCGACCGCAGAGAGGTGGGTGAAGATCTGCGCTACGCGTTCGGCGCTGGCGCTGGCAAGAATCTCTCTCTGGACCCTCGGTTCGGTGGCCCCTAAAGTCGCGGCCGCCGCTCTGCTGTCGAGAACGCTAAAGACGTGAATCCTCTCCTCGTGGTTGAGTTCCTCGAGAATGTCTGCCAGGTCCTCCGGATGTATCTCTCCGAGTCGGTTCTTCGCAATGGTGAGCCTGACGTCCCCCTTGGTAGCCGTAAGGTCCGTCCCCAGCGGTTGGACATACTTCCAGGGGATGAATCCTTCCAGCCCCGCGTCCTTCGGGAGGCCCCCACCAAGCCTGCCGAAACCGAGCCTCCGCGCCAGGGCGCGTCTGCTGACATCTGCAGCCACTATGAACAGCTTGCTCTCCACGAGCAAAAGCTGGATGTCGTAAACGACCTCCACGGCGAACCCCTCAGTGTCCAATACCCGTTTGTCGAGAATCTTGTCTCGAAGCAGCAGGAGGTCCTCGTCGGGCCCGACTTCGGTGTAGTCGTTGTTCCGAGGATTCTGGACCATGATTTCTTTGGGTCCGACCTCAATCACTTGGCTCCATGGAACCTTTAGCGAAGGGTCGCCATAGGGTCGTCCTGCAATTAGGTGTGTGACCTCTGCATACTTCGGGTCGTCCTTGACCACGAAGTCCTTCAACTTGCCGAGTTTTGCGCCCGCTTCCGTCCTTATCCTCCGCCCGATGATTTCGCTCAAGAGAAGACTCTGTGCATGGCCTTTGCCTGTGCGGCCATTCTGGCGCACTTCCCCTTCCTTCCGGGGCGGGTTTTCGGACATCTATGCTCCCTGCGCCTGCCCACAGAAGGCGTTCATACCCATATCGGCGAATCTGTTCACGAACATGTCAAATCACACGATCGTGGAGAACTTGTAGGCGAGCAGAATGACCAGTACTATCAGGTACAGCCTAAGCGCAAGCAGGGCCAGGCGGGTACTTCTGGAGAGCCTTATCCGCGGCTTTGCGTACCTCCGATTGATTTCCCTGATCTTGTTGACTGCTCTCTTGAACGGGTTCATTGCTATCAACCAAAGAACCCAGGGAACAGGGTCCCTATGCCGTACAATGTGGACAAGACGACGATGACCGCGACTATGGTGCCACCAATCACGTTCTGCCTTCTGGTATTCTTGAATTTGCCCACAAGCTCTTCTTCATTTAGAAGCAAGATGAGGAACGTGAGAGCAGCGGGCAATAGTGTTACTGCTATGACTTGCACGAAGAGTGTGATTGTGACCAGCGGGGCGCCTGGTATCAGGACTACCGAAGCGGCCACGACAAGGATGAAGAGGCGGAACAGGGTGAACCATTTCGACTGGCCTGTCTTGGCATTTAGAGAGTGCGACCAGCCGAAGACTTCGCCGAATGCCCAGGCGCTCGTCATTGAAATGGCGATGGCGCCGAGGAGCCCGGCGTCAAACAGCCCAATTGCCACGAACGTTCCGACGTAACTGTTCATGGGCATCAACAGCCTAGAAGCCGTTGCTGCGGAGTCAACCTTCATCCCAGCCAACAATGTCCCAGCGACAATGATGAGAACACTGGCCACGACGACCGTGAAGAGGGAGCCGAGGGCCGTGTCTGCACGCTCGTAGGGAATGTCCTTCTCCCGTAGACCTTTGTCTACCACCGAACTTTGATGGAAGAATATCATCCACGGTGCGATCGTGGTGCCTACGTTTGCCATCAAGAGGAAGATCACGTCACCCGTGAAGCCGTAGGGGAAGCCTGGGACTACGCCGGTCCAGAAGACCTTCGACAAGTCAGGATGAACTAGAAACGCCGCAGGGACGTAGATGAGGTTCACCACACACAACGCCAGCACGCTCTTCTCCCATGTCCAATACCGCCCGTTGATGACTATGGTCATGATGAAGATTATGACGAAAATCTCTGTGAGTAAGGGAGGAATGCCGAATATGCTCATCGCCGCGGTCATGCCTATGAACTCGGTGACTATGGTCAGAACATCTGTTATCGTGAGGTCGGTCAGGGAGAACCATCCCCAGAACGAACCAAAGGCGTCGAAGATCGCCTCTGCGTGACCGCGCTTCGTAATCGCCCCCAACCGGACGCACATTTCCTGGCACGTGTACGCCACTGGCAGGAGCAGAATTATGACCCAGACGAAGCTGTAGGTGAACTTGGAACCGGTCACCATGTAGGTGGTGATTCCTCCTGCGTCGTTGTCCGCGACCATCACGATGACGCCAGGACCGATGACGGCGGCGAGTATCGCGAGCTGCTTCCGGAAACGGCGGTAGTTGTAGTACAACCGTGGTACTGCTTTCATTCCAGAGAAACTCCTTGCGCTCCGCTATCGCATCCTCCGTGACCCGTCGCACTGTCCTCGCGAGTCGTTGGATGCGTGTTCAACGAGTCACACTGAGATGCCCCGCCCCCCAGACCAGTGGTATATGCCTTCCGCGAGCGATGAGAACTTAAGAACCGAGGCCGAGTCGACCGATGTCACCCAGGTCGCCCACACCGACCAGACGTTCGTGCTCACGAATGAAATCCACTTTTAGAACCTGTTTCGGGGTTGACCCACCTGGCCCGTTCAACACTTCGCAAATGGTCCTATCTTCAAGCGAACTAGAGGACCAGGAAAGACAGTTGTCCGGAGGGGAACGTAGACTTGCGGCGATCATGTTCACTGACATGGGCGCGCGCTACAAATCTCGGACGCGCATGCAGTGTAAAAACGATTCTCAGGACTGAGAATCATCACTTTTTTATTCCCTCGTCTCCATCCTCCCACCCACGTAAAGCCGATTGATTCTCGACTCGGCAACGATGGTATCGTTCGTAAGGTTCCTCTTTGCTTTCACCATAGGGTCGCACATCCTGTTGGTATCCACCAGTGTCTCTCTTAGCATCCTGATTTCGGCAGCTGAGTTCATTTCGATCCGCAGGGGGGACAGGGTCTACGAGGCGCTCGCGCGGAAACTCACCAAGGTGTTCGTCATATCATTCGGCGTCGGCACAGCGAGCGGAGTCGTCATGGCAGTCGAGCTCGTGACGCTCTTCCCCACATTCATGACGCTCGTCGCGCAGACAGGAGTCATAATCCTGCTCTACTCCGAAATGTTCGCGTTCTTCCTTGAAATTCTGGCTCTCGTGTTGTACGTATACTACTGGGATTCCTTCAGAAACAGGTACGTTCACTGGGCAGCCTCAATCTTCGTAATTTCGGGCACGTTACTCTCTGCCGTTCTCATCACGATGGTGAATGCTTGGATGAACACCCCGAATGGTTTCGACATTAAGACCTTCACCAGCAATAGTACGGTCATGGGGGTTCAGCCGTGGGCCGTGTTCCAGACGCCCTCCACTGTCGCCGAGATCTTTCACGTCCTGCCAACCACGATACTGGCCGGTTCGTTGATCCTTGGTTCATTCTTTGCTTACTGGTTCCTCAGGTCGCGGGACGCGGGCGAGAGGGAGACATTTGGGAAGGCCCTGAAGATCCTCGGCGTCATAGGCGTCGCGATGATACTCTTCTCTGGAATCACTGGCGCAAACGGGATATCGACCCTTGTGACCGCGCAGCCTCTGAAGTTCGCCGCGCTCGAAGCGAACCCGATCAATGGTACAAACCTGCCGGAGAAGCTGTTTGGTGGCATTGTAAACGGCAAGTTCGAAGGAGGGATTGTCATCCCGGGAGCTCAGTCGTTCCTAGTAAGACTTGAGACCGGAAATGCGACCCTCCCGGGTCTCAACCAGTACAACCAAACTGTGTACCCTTGGCCGCCATTGCTGGTCCACACTACCTTCGACACGATGGTAGTTGGAGGGATGGCCCTGGGCGCGTTCTTCCTCCTCTACCTTGTGGCGCTGCTGCTGAAGAGGAGGCCCTACGAGTCCAAATTCTTCCTCTACCTGCAAATCCCGGCTGCTGTCATTGCGGTCTTGGTCTACCTGCTGGGCTGGGCGACAGACGAGATTGGGCGACAGCCATGGATCGTCTACAATGTCATGAAAGTGGAACAGGCGGCCAATCTCTCCACTTCGCTGTTCGTCCCCGGGATTCTCATCATGCTCTTCTACGTCTTGATTCTTCCCGCCAGTTTCTACT
>JBEKAG010000025.1:0-10894 GCA_050015955.1 Nitrososphaerales archaeon | reverse complement strand
GACCGGGCGCTAGCGTCTCGGTTGGCTGCGAGGGCGAGGGAGAAGGTCAAGGCCTATAATTGGGAGCACTCGGCTGCAAAGACACTGGAAGTCTACAAGGCTGCGATTGGTGAGGCCAGGTATGAGTGAATTCCCGAAGAGGATTCTTTCCTCGCTGATGTTTATGGGGGCTCAGTCGCCGGACAGAGCCATGAGCGTCGACGAGCTGGCTGGAAAGCTCGGGATGGGAAGGAGCGCCGTCGAATCGGAATTGAAATCGCTCGTCGACGCAGGATATGCAAAGCTCACAGACAAATCAGGAACCAGGTCCGTGTATCTGACTGCGGTGGGCATCATCACAGCGTCGTCGACCTATTCGTGACCTGATTCGGTCGGTTCTGATAACTCCTCGGGTCATGCTTTCTCTCCGATAACTGCGGCGTTTGTCGTTCTTCTCGTCAAGAGTGAATGCGCAACAAGCACCAACCCGATTGCTATCACAGGGTAAACGAAGAAGTCTAGCACCAACCCTGGATTAGGGCCGCACGTGCTTGGGATCGATGAGTGAGCACAATTCCAACCACTGACATAGACGGCCGAGTCCCAAACGACGCCGGATGCAGTAAGGAGAGTCCTTACCGACGCGAGTCTGTTCGTTCGCCCCAGTCTGTTCGTTCGCCCCAGTCTGTTCATTCGCCCAGCGCAAGAATATTAGGCTGCATCGAACCACTCTGCTGCTTGTCCACGACGGACATCTCCGAGCTGAGAGTGATCATCCCAGTGGGGGGGGAAGCGAAGCGGCTCAGGCCGCTTACCGCAGAGTCGTCGAAGGCGGTCGTCAGGATCTTCAACAGGCCTCTGGTCGAGTACGCCATGGTCGAGCTCGCCCGCCAGGGGGTGAGGAATTTTATCTTTGGGGCCAAGGGGTACGTCAACTACCGGAGCCTCTTCGACTACTTCGGGGAGGGGATGGGGTTCTCTTATCAGTACAGAGTGAGGCCGCGCGTCCACATCAAGTACCAGCCAAGGATAGACGATGTGGGCAGCGCCGATTCGGTCAGGATCCTGACGGACTACTACAACATTCAGAAGACATTCCTGGTCGTTCAGGGGGACAATCTGTTCGAGCTCGACCTGGCCGACCTCATGTACTTCCAGAAAAGGACCAACGCATTCATGGTTGTAGTCTTGACACCGGTCGACGAAGTCGAGGCCTACGGAATCGCCGACATGGACGAGATGAGAAGGATCAGGCGATTCGTGGAGAAGCCTGCCAGGGGCGAGGCACCGTCCAAGATGGCAAACACCGGCATCTACCTCATCTCGCCTGAGATAGCGAAGGTCTTCAAGGAACCGGAGGTCCAGCAGATGATCAAGGTCAGGAAGAGACTCGATTTCGGGCTTGACCTGATCCCCTACCTTATCGACAGGTACCCGGTGTACGGGTACTACATGCAGGGAGACTGGCTGGACGTGGGGACGCCCAGGGGATACCTGAAGGCGGTGACCAACCTCTTGAACAAGAAAGAGAGGCCGCGGCTGTACCTGGGCGACCCTGTTACACAGCTCACGAATGTGTGGATTCAGGGACGTAGTCCAGAATCGATCAGTCGCAAGGAGCAGATAGTTCAGAATGCGCTCTCAGGTCGGATACGTCTCGAAGGGAGTGCCTTCATCGGACGCCACTGTCAGATTGAGGAAGGGTCGATCATCAAGGACTCGTGCATAGACAACTTCTGCATCCTTGGCAGGGACGTAGCAATCGAGCGCTCGGCAATAATGGATCGCACGGTGATAGAGGACGGGGCATCGATACAGGACAGTATCATTGGTCGCCATGTGCGAGTGGCTTCCTCTCTGAAAAGGCCGACATGGATCACGGGGCTGAGTGTGATCGGGGACGACGTGGACATTGGGGAGGGGGCGACGCTCGTCTCGACCAGGGTGAACCCGCACAAGACCATTCCAGAGGGCGCGGACATCCAAGGGCAGTTCCTTGAGTAAGACTTACTAACGCCGCATATTCCATCCGACCCATGTCAGTGGCGAAAGGCGTAGCCAAGGTGATACTCGCTCGGGTGCCTGCCGACAAGGCATTCTACTTCTACGGCGAAATAGGGAAGCCGCTGGGTATCTTCGCTTCTAGTCTAGAGGAGTTCGGCGAGAAGCTGAAGAGCGTCGAGGCGAAGTCGCTCGAGTTCCACACGCGCAGAGGGGACTTCGAGAAGTGGGTCTACATGCTGGGAGACGGAGAGCTGGCGAAGAGCCTGATCAAGGTCAGGGATGCCAACTATTCCAGTGAGAAGCTCCGAATCGAGCTCGTGAAGACCGTCCAGACAAGGATCCACCAACTGAAGAGGCCAGCTCCGAAGTAGAGGGCCGACGGGAACAGCCAGGCAGTGGGTCTCTCTCACTCAGGCACGGCCGTTTGCCGCTGTCACTTCGGTCAGCCGTGAGAGATCGACCTCGCCAAGCTGGCTCGGGAGGACGCGCCATCGCCAGTTCCCCTCAGCAGCAGATGGGTCATTCATCCTGGCCTCGCTTCCCAGACCGATGAGGTCCTGGAGTGGTACGATGCAGAGTTCGGCGACTGACCCCATAGCCATACCGAGGAACTCGTCGCACACGCTCCGTTCAGTAACGGCTCGGCCCAGGTAACTCGAGAGCGCTTCCCTCTCACGCGGTCCTGCCTCATCCCTGAACCAGCCGAGCGTGGTGTTCGTGTCGTGGGTGCCCGTGCAGACAAGGGAGTGCCGCGGGTGGTTGACCGGCAGGTAGGGGTTGGTCGGGGAGCCGTCGAAGGCGAACAACAGGACTTTCGTGCCGGGGATTCCCAGCGTGCTGATGGCCTCCCTCACATCGTCCGTGATCATCCCCAGGTCCTCTGCTAGGAAGGGAAGGCCGGGGAAGTTCTGCCTGAGTGCCCCAAGGAACGACTTCGGCGTGTCTATCCACTTGCCGTTGACCGCCGTCTCCTCTGTGGCAGGGACCTCCCAATAGGCAACGTAGCCCCTGAAATGGTCAAGCCTGACGAGGTCGAACAGCTCCAGGCTCCTGTTCGTCCTGTCCGTCCACCATCGATAACCCGTCTCTTCCATCCTGCTCCAGTCATAAACTGGGTTCCCCCATCTCTGTCCCTTCTTGCTGAAGTAGTCTGGGGGGACCCCTCCGACATAGACAGGTCTCCCGGCGGCGTCGAGCTTGAAGAGTTCAGGGTGTGCCCACACGTCCGAGCTGTCGTGGAGGACATAGAACGGGAGGTCCCCGACGATTCGGACGCCCTTCGACTTCGAGTACGCATGCAGTTCGGACCACTGCCTATGGAACACGTACTGGTCGAATACAGCCCTCTCTACCACCGGCTTTAGAAGCTGCCTCTTGTCTTCGAGGGCGGCCGGGTTTCTTCTCCTGATTTCCTCGGGCCACAGTAGCCACCCTCCCCCTCCATTCTCCCGGCTCAGGGCTTCGTAGAGGGCGAAGTCCTCCAGCCATGCGGCGTTCCGGGCGCGGTAGTGCAGGAACTCGCCTTCGTTCCTGACACGGGGGTAGCCGAACCGGTAGGCCCTTTCGAGCAGGCGGTCCTTGAGCGCCAGCGCCGGTTCGTAGTCCACCTTGGACGGGTCGCCTTGGGGGGCATCGTCCGGGAGTCTCGGGAGGAGCCCCTCTTCCACAAGTTTCTCGGGGCTCACGAGGAGCGGGTTGCCGGCGAAAAGCGAGCGGGAGCTGTAGGGAGACCCGTGCCAGGCGACTGGAGTCAGCGGCAGGACCTGCCAGTAGGATTGGTTGGCGGCCTCTAGTTGGTCGACGAACCTGAACGCTGACTGACCCAGGTCGCCTACTCCCCACCGAGAAGGTAGCGAGGTGGGATGAAGGAGAACGCCGCTGCTTCTCTTCACTAGACGGTCCCTTCCCTCGCGTCAGTCTCGGGCGAGACCGTCGTCTCTCGGTCGCCTACGGTGACTCTTTCGCCCTTCGGCGCCTTCGCCAGCGCCAGGTACACTTGGCTCCCAGTCCTGAACCTGGCCTCGTTTGAAGACGCGGTCGCGAGCATCCGCATGAACTCCGGCTCCAAATCCACTCCCGTCAGCTCAGTGGCCAGCTCCATGCCTCGGGCTGCGTACCTCAACACCTGCACACTCTCGATGCGTGAGATGTCCTCCCAGAACCAGCCGCAGCTGGCAAACATCAGCGCCGAGCATTCAAGCATTCTGAGTAGTCTGATTCCCTTCTCCTTCTTCTCGACGGAGAGTCTCGGCCTGGAATGGCCGAGGATGTACTTTCGAAGTGCGGCGGCGTTGTCCGCGATCGAGGCGAATTCGTTGGCTGAGGTCCGGGGATCAATGAAGACCTTGCCGCCCTCTCGGTCGTAGATGTCGGCCAGGCGGCCTCTCAGCCAGTCCATGGAACTACGAAGCGGGGCGCGCCATTCCTGGCTGTAACCGGGTCGGATCTCCGCACCGCAGCCGCAGTTACTTCTCCAGCGCTCAACGCCGTGGGGGCAACTCCAGGAGGTCCGCTCGACTATCCTGACCTCGTGGGTCGGAGGCGTTAGGGAGAGGAATTGTCCGTAGTTGGTAATGGAAGCCAGCTTGCTTCCGTCGATGCGCGAAAGGCAGTGTGAGAGGGCTGCATTACCATGCTTGCGATGGTGGCCATAGGTCTCTCCGTCCGAGGCGACGTTCACGAGCTGCGGCTCGTCCGAGTCTGAGCCAGAGAACCCTCTGAGGAGAGCGTCGGGGAACGCGTCCCTGCTTTCTAGGAGGTTCCCAAAGGCGATCTTCGTAGAAAGAGATTCGTCGTAGAAGAACAGGGCGATGGTTCTCCCCGACTGGAGGCTGCAGGCATAGGCCCGCCTGGGGTCGACTCTCCCGCCGGAAACGTCAGTCCAGTCCTCCTCCCCGGCATTCCTTGTCGCTGAAGCTTGGTTCGGGGAGAGTATGGTGAATCTAATGTCCGCTTCTGCGAGCGTCTCGAGCGTGTCCAGGTCGACCGCGGTCTCAGGGAGCCACATGCCTTCCGGACGGCGACCGAACCTCCTTTCGAAGTCCTCCACGCCCCACTGGACCTGGGTGCGTTTGTCCTTCGGGTCGGCAAGCGGCATGATCATATGGTTGTAGACCTGTGCCATAGCTGACCCGTGTCCTCCGAACCGCTTCAAGCTAGACCGGTCGGCGTCGATTATCGACCCGTAGAGCTCCGGATAATGAGACTCGACCCATCGAATCAGGGTCGGCCCGAAATCGAAGCTTATCCAGCCGTAGTTGTTCACGAGCTGCGCGATTCTTCCCCGTTCGTCCAAGAGAGGGGAGACAGCGTTGGGGACGTAGCACTCCGAGGCGATTCGCTCGTTCCAGTCATGAAACGGGCGAGCAGATTCCTCCTCTTCGACCCTCCCAGTCCAAGGATTCTCCCTCGGTGGCTGATAGAAATGGCTGTGGATGCAGACAAACCTGCGCAATCAGGGCTGCGGACTGAGGAGTGGAGTTAAGCTTTGTTTGCTTAACAATGCGCACAGCGGGCGCAAGACACTCTTTTCAGAACCCGTCAACCTCCGAGTCCTCTTCCCCTCCGTCATCGTCTGAGTCCGCGTAGAAATCATCTTCCAGTTCCTGGTCCTCTTCGGGCATCTAGGGTCGGTACAATTTCATCTGTTCTATAAAGAGTCTCAGAGCTAATCTAATCACCAACCAATCTGGGACAGAGGGGGCGACCAACTAAAGACGGGACTCAGCTCTGTCGATGGTTATCGGGGTTCTTGTGCAGCTCTCTTGGTTGGCCATGAGACCGGCTTGAGGAAGAGGACCGCCAGGGGCGGCAGGGTGAGGGAGACGGAATGAGGGCGGCCGTGGTGGCGGTCGTTTCTAGCTGTCAAGGGAGTGAGGTTCCCGAGACCCCCGCCGCCGTATTCCCTCGCGTCGCTGTTGAGCAACTCTGCCCACCCCCCCTGGGCGGGAACTCCGACAGCATAGTCGTGCCGAGGGACCGGCGTGCAATTGCAGACGACGAGAATCGGGCTGTCCACTGCGCCTTTTCTGAGGAACGAGATCACGCTGTTGTCGGAGTCTGCGAAGTCGACCCACTCGAAACCCTTCGCCTCGAAATCTGTGCCATGAAGCGATGGCTCGGTCCTGTAGACCCGGTTGAGGTCCCTGACCCAACGGTGAACACCTTCGTGCATGCCTTCGCCAAGCAGATGCCAGTCGAGACTCCGGTCGTGGTCCCATTCGGCCCTCTCCCCTATGTCTGTCCCCATGAAGAGCAGCTTCTTCCCGGGGTGCCCGTACATGTACCCCAGCAGGAGGCGCAGGTTTGCGAACTTCTGCCAGTCGTCTCCAGGCATCTTAGACAGGAGGGAGCCCTTGCCATGGACCACCTCGTCGTGTGAAAGAGGCAGCATGAAGTTCTCAGTAAAGGCGTACCAAAGGCTGAACGTAAGCTCGTCCTGGTGGTGCTTCCTGTAGGCTGGGTCCCTCGAGAAGTAGGAGAGAGTGTCGTGCATCCAGCCCATATTCCACTTCATCCCAAACCCCAGACCCCCCGCCGAGGTCGGCCTGCTGACCATCGGCCATGCGGTCGACTCTTCGGCTATCATCTGCCTGTCCGGGAAGTTCGAATAGATGGTTTCGTTCAGCAAGCGCAGGAACGAAATGGCCTCCAGGTTCTCCCTGCCTCCGTAGATGTTCGGCGTCCAGCCTCCCGGCCCGCGGGAGTAGTCCAGGTAGAGCATGGAAGACACTGCGTCGAGGCGAAGGCCGTCCGCGTGGTACTTGTCCAGCCAAAAGGCCGCGCTGCTCATCAGGAACGACCTGACCTCATTCCTTCCGTAGTCGAAAACGTAGCTCCGCCAGTCGGGGTTGAACGCCTTCCTCGGGTCAGCGTACTCGTAAAGGTGCGTCCCGTCGAAGTACCCCAGCGCGTACTCGTCGGTTGGAAAGTGAGACGGCACCCAGTCAAGAATGACTCCAGTCCCGGCCGCGTGGAGTCGGTCGACGAGCGTCATGCAGTCCTGAGGCGTCCCGTAGCGGCTGGTGGGGGCAAAGAAGCCCGCTATCTGGTACCCCCAAGACCCGTAGAACGGGTGCTCCATGACGGGAAGGAACTCGACGTGGCTGTATCCCATCTCTTTCAGGTAGCCGGGGAGGGACTGGGCGGTCTCGGAGTAGGACAGGGGTCTGTTGTGCTCTTCGGGGACCCTTCTCCAAGAACCCAAGTGGCATTCGTACACAGAAAAGGGGGATCCCAGAGAGTTCACTCTTCTTCTCGCGGAGGCCCACTCTTCGTCCGTCCATGAATGGGCGAGGTCCCAGACCACTGAGGCGGTCCTTGGTGGCGTCTCGGAGAAGAAAGCGAATGGGTCAGCCTTGTCGACGGAATAGCCGTCGTATTTTGAAGCAATGTGGTATTTGTAAAGAGAACCATTTCCCAAGCCGGGCACGAAACCCTCCCAGATCCCAGACCCGTCGGCGCGGGAAAAGAGAGGGGCTGAAGACCTCTTCCAAGAGTTGAAGTCGCCTATCAGGCTGACCTTCCTAGCGTTGGGAGCCCAGACTGCAAAGTGAGTGCCGCTGACACCGTCCACCTCCATCTGGTGCGCCCCAAGCTTCTCGTACAACCTGCAGTTCTTTCCCTCCCTGAAGAGATAGACGTCATAATCCGTCATCAATTCGTGCTTGACCACAGTGGTAGCGTTGGTAGGTCCCAGATCCTGGGGCTCCTTGGAGGGCGAAGTGGTAGGTCTCAACGCATTCTCTGATTTATCCTCCTACCTGTATTATAGAAACTTTGTACGGAGGGGCTGACGCCTCATCGAGTCCAAACGCATATGAATGAGCGCCACATTCGAAGCCGATGCTGGGCTATGTGAAATTGAACGCCAGAGAGATCGTCTATGCGATAGACTACACGGTCAGAGAATCCCGTAGCACTTACTCGGATTGGAGGATTGGAATGACAGACGACCCTTCGGGCAGGCGCAAGCGGCACCAGGATGGAGGGAGGGACACTCAACTGTGGAAACAATGGGAGGCCGATAGTGAAACGGAGGCGAGGAGCGTGGAAGCGTATTTCATCGACAAAGGAATGAAAGGCGGAGTTGACGGGGACGCGAACGGGAACTTTGTCTACATCTTCTAATCTCAGGATGTTCCTTTCTACCAGACGGAGACGGTTAACGTAAGCACATTCGATTCGGTCCAATCACGCGCGGGCCGAGCCGATACCAGACTGCAGGGGCCTGGAGGAATTCGACCCGTGGTCGGTATCTGGACTGGCCCAAACGCGCTCTCTCTAGCCACATCCCTAAGACTTGCCAGAGCCCTGTTCGGTTATTGGTGGGCTTGAAACGTAGAAGATTAAAAGGCTAAATCGTCATTCCATGCAGGGAATCTGCGAGACATATGAACCAAGATATGTCGAGGATGATTCGCAGGAAGGGATGGTTGACAATAGGGGCAATCGTAGTCATCGCAATTGTAACGGTGTATGCCCTTCATGCTTGGGGATATTTCTAACCCTCTATATCCCGATGCTTAACACCAACAAGACACTGAGCTGTGTCCCCAAGACTTACCAGAGCCCTAACCGAAGGAACACTCAAACCGGATCTCATCCGATAAAGGAACGAGGTTCAGATGACGCGGGGCGAGTACAGCATCAACGTATCTGATGTTGTGAGGCTTGTTCTCCGACTAAATGTTCCGATGAGTGCGTGCACGCGAACTCAAAGCTATTCTGCTTGTCCAGGGTGGCTGTCTTTACTTGAATGTAGGCATGCCTCAGTCTTCCATTTGCCCTTTCCCTTATGGCGACCAGGTCCACTTTATCTTCGATGTGTGGGGAGAAAAATCATCCATCCACGCCTCTCGAGCTCAAGCGTGAGGAGCGTCTGACCTATTTCCCCCTTCGCCGCGTCACTCAGAGCCAAGTCGCTTGGCGTTGACAATGCCCCTTCCTTACTTCGAACTCAGCCTTTCCTTTGTTCTCTTCTTCCATTCATCATGGCCAATGACTCCCCTATCTTCGAGAACATCGACCAGTGATGAGAGCATGATGTCGAGCATTTCGACCTCTTCCCTCAGGTCGTCAGTGGCTTTGTTTTGTCTCCGCCGTTCTTTCTTAACGCTCAGATTCATCCCCCCCTAGATGCCCTTTCTCGATTTAGGAGAGATCCGTCGCGGGTCAAAGTGGCAGCGTCAGTCTTCTGGTCTTCTTCTCACGTCTAGGCTCGAGCTTAGGGAGCTTGATTTCCAGGATGCCTTCGACCAACTCTGCTGACACTTTTTCTGGATCTATGCTTTCGGGGAAGCCTATGTTTCTGCGGAACGTGGAGAAGGCCCTCTCCCTGTGCAGGTAGGTCTTTCCCTTCTCTTCCCTCTCCACGTCAGAGTCAGCGGCCACTGACAACTCGTTCGCCCCGACTTCGATCGCCAGAGTCTCCTTCTTCAACCCTGGAAGCTCTGCCTTCACGACATACTCTGTCCCGGCGTCGACGACATCAACGTAGGGTATTCGCGTCGGCAGTTCAAACTCAGCAGGCCACTCGAACCCTCTGAAGGGATCCCAGGGGATCAGGCGAAACGTGTCTAGCATCGTGTTTACTGAATTGATCCAGCTGGTCTGAGGCTCTCTAACGGCAAGCGCAGGCTTCTTCGCCTTCTGAACGGCTAAAGCTCCCGCTTTCTTCTTGGGCATGATCTTGGACATAATGGTCTACTCATCCCTAGCGGTGAAGCTTCGCCCTCATTCGCCTTAGATAGTCAGCGAATCGGCTGCTCAGCGTCCTTTCTTCTCTGTTTATCTCCATACACTTCACCGATCATTATAGGTCGTATGCAGTATATAGAGACAAGGTATTTTTTGCGTTCAGATGCAATCGAATGACAGACCCTGCTCCTGTGTCCCCAAAGTAACTTAATGGCAAGCCTATAAAACAACAGACCTTAACGACGCCGAGAACAACTTGAAACCGAAAACGACGACGGCTTCATTCAGGTTGGACGAGTCTGCGCTCAACGCGCTCCAGGAAGACGCGAGGAAGCAGAACGTCAGCGTCAACACCTTGCTCAATCAACTCGTCCTCGCATACGCCAACTACGATCGGCCGATGAAGAGATTTCACATGATAAAGGTGCCAACGTCGAGCTTCAAGCACATCCTGGAGGCGGCAACCAATGAGGCGGTGATTGAGGCCGGAAACTCCGCTGGTAAGGACGTTCCGAATACGTACATCAGGGCCAAGTGGGGGGAGCTTACCGTAGAGAACGCCCTGAATTACCTCAAGACCACCGCCGACTACACGAACTTCTTCGAGTATAGTGAAGTCATACGCGCCGGGAAGGTCAATGTCACCCTTACACACGATTTCGGTGCCAAGGGGAGCCTGTTTCTGCAGCGTTACGTACAGGCGATCTTCGAGCCTCTGGGAAGGCCGCCGAGATTCCTTCCGGACGAGAATGCGGTTGCCTTCGAGCTTCAGTAATGGAGGTCGGCCTATTCAGTTCTTCTGACGCTCCACTCTCTTGCGGTTTATTGCAAAAAATACGTCAGGTTCAATAGCTCCCGTGTGCTAAACGTGCTGAACTGCGATGATAACCGAGAAGGGGAGGGCGACTGCCGTCCTGAAGATACATGGGATGGACATTCCGGGACGAGCCCAGCAGCTCAGACGCGCGGCTGACCGGCTCGACGGAGTACTCCGGGTCGACATCAACTACATCTCAGATACGGCGACAATAAAGTACGATGCGGATAGACTAACGCTCGCCCAAGTCGCTGAACCAATTAGAGGCATCAGCTTAAGGGGTCCCGTTCGGATGAGTAAGTACATTCAAGGAAAGAGAGGGAAGGGAGAGATCAACAGGAATTCGCGCCGGCGAGGGAGATATAGTAAAACTCAGAGAGGCAGACTCGGGGAGTA
>JBEKAG010000024.1:0-10940 GCA_050015955.1 Nitrososphaerales archaeon | reverse complement strand
TGGCCTCTCGAACGGTATTGCATTCCAAGCCGTCGTGTACGCTATGCAGCTGCCCGCCCCCAGCGGGTTTGGAACCAGCGTCGTCGAAACGGGACTCTATATGCTGCCGCTTATCCTCGTCACATTGCCCGTTGCTTACGCCGTGGGTGTGGTGATTCCAAAGTACGGCGTGAAACCGTTCCTCTATCTTGGCTCTATAGTGGGCGCGGTGGGATTTCTTGTGCTCTCGACCTATTCGAGCCCTGAAGAGGTAGGGGCATATCTCGTGGTGTGTGCGGTGGGCATGGGAGTGATGTCGGTTTCAATCCAGAACCTCCTGGTACTCTCCATCGAGATGGACAAGATGGGCCTCGGAACCTCCCTGAATACGGCATTCCGAAACATCGGCCAAAGCCTCGGAGCACCTCTAGCCGGAGCGCTTCTTTCGACCTTTGTTGCCAGCTACGCCGTCGGCAATCATGTACTTGTGCTCCCGACCAGAGACGCGTTTCAGTACTGCTTCTACGCTGCGGCGGTTGCGCTCATAGTCACAGGATCGCTGGTGATATTCTCGCGGGAAGTAATGAGAAAAAGAGGAGGTAAGGAAGGAATGTTAGCGCCGAATCTTGACAATAAGGTCGGCAAGCCGTGATGAGCGCCCTCATCGCGTGCGCTCGAATGAGTCGCTCGAAGATTCACAGAAAGGCCACTGAAGAGTAATCTATGCAGGTCGGGGTGGCATTACCTGCCCACAACCAGGTTCCCGAGTAGGACACTCGATCATCTCCCGACAGTTACAAGCCGGCCCTCAGAAATCCCGAAGAACCCCCATCTCCCGCAGAGTTACAAGAACTAGACCCCTCTTCAGCGTGATTCTACCACCCGTCCTGAAACACCCTCAGCGAACACCTACGGACGAAGCAGAACTCTCTGGACAGCTTGTAAACTTATAAACGCGTGGTTGTATACCGACTTCCGATATAGTGTGTCTGCAACCGCAATACCAGCCATGACTTCTTCCGGGCAGCCCGTCCTGATTCTCAGGGAAGGGGCGAGCCAGAACAGGGGCAAGGAGGCCCAGAGGAATAATATAGCTGCTGCGAAGCTAATCGCAGAAATCGTAAGGACCTCGCTGGGTCCTCGAGGCATGGACAAGATGCTCGTGGACTCTCTGGGAGACGTGACAATCACCAACGACGGAGCTACGATGCTGAAGGAGATCGACGTCCAGCATCCGGCAGCGAAAATGCTCGTCGAGGTTTCTAAGACGACCGACAACGAGGTAGGCGACGGCACCACCTCCGCCGTAGTCCTTGCAGGGGCCCTTCTCGAGAAGGCCGAGGAGCTGCTCGACAAAGACGTCCATGCGACCGTCATAGTTGACGGCTACTCGAAAGCAGCCAAGAAGGCTGCCGAGGCCCTCGAGGCTGTAGCACAGAAGGTGAAACCTGACGACAGAGAATGGCTGATCAAGGTCGCCAGGACCAGCATGCAGACCAAGCTCGTCTCCAGAGAAGCCGGGCAGCTTGCGGAGCTGGTCGTCGACGCGACCCTCGCGGTGGCCGAGAAGACGGAGAAGGGATACAAGGTCGACATCGACAACGTGAAGGTCGAGAAGAAGCCGGGAGGTTCACTCAAGGACACCAAGCTGATCCAGGGCATCGTGTTGGACAAAGAGGTCGTCCACTCCGGGATGCCAAAGCGGATAGTGAACGCTAAGATCGCTCTGGTCAGCGCTCCGTTCGAGATAGAGAAGACCGAGTTCGACGCGAAGCTGAACATCAACGACCCGTCCATGATGAAGAAGTTCCTGGACGAGGAGACGAAGATGCTTAGGTCGATGGTCGAAAAGATGACGGCGGTCGGGGCAACTGTGGTCATCTGTCAGAAGGGCATCGACGATATCGCGCAGCACTACCTCGCGAAGGCCGGGATCCTAGCTGTCAGGAGGGCGAAGGAGAGCGACATGACCAAGCTCGCGAAGGCGACGGGAGCCAGAGTCGTCAACAACTTCGAGGACCTCTCCGCTGCGGACTTGGGGTACGCGGCGCTGGCGGAGGAGAGGAAAATCGAAGAAGACAGGTGGGTTTTCATCGAGGGTTGCAAGAACCCGAAGGCGGTCACGCTCCTACTCAGGGGAGGGACACAGCGCATCGTCGACGAAGGCGAGCGTTCCTTACACGACGCCCTGATGGTGACCAAGGATGTCATCGAGAGACCCGCGGTCGTCGCCGGGGGCGGCGCCGCAGAAGCGGAGGCTGCCTACCAGGTGATGAAGTGGGCTGAGAAACTCTCAGGAAGGGAGCAACTGGCCGCGCAGAAGTTCGCCGAGGCCCTCGAATCGATACCCATCGCGCTCGCCATCAACGCGGGCCTCGATCCAATCGACGCGCAAGTCGAATTCAGGGCGAAGCACGCCGAGAAGGGCATTTGGTACGGAGTTGAGGCGTCAGATGGGAAGATCAAGGACATGTTCCAGCGCGAAGTCTTCGAACCACTGACGGTCAAGGTGCAGGTCATAAAATCCGCTACTGAAGCGGCCTCAATGATCCTTCGCATCGACGACGTCATAGCAGCCGGCAAGTCGAAGGGTCCTTCGGGACCCCCAGGAGGTGCCGGCGGCATGGGCGAGGGCGGCGGCGACTTCGACTAGACCCCAGGCATTTCGTTAGCGGAGGGCGCGGGAAGCTCCCCAGAAGTTGCAGCGCGCGCTGAAGAGCTTGCCCACATAATCATCGAACCCCATCAGATATGCGGTCGAAGGAGAGGTCTCCTTCACCAAGCCGAGAATCTGAGTGTCCAGAGAGGTCGCTGCCATGACCCGGGCGTCGAAGCTCTTGTATCCCTAGTTAGCCGCGTCGAGCGGCTTGAATTTCGCCACTGTCTCCTGCAGCTCCTTCCAGAGCCTCTTCTTCCATTCGTCGAAGCCCCTAGGCGATTCGGGGTACCCCAGGTTGATCTCCACCAAGGCGGCGCTCTTCTTGACCGTGTATCTCAGCCCCCTTGCCAAGGAGAGCTGGGCCAGGATCCTCACCCACATCGCCGGGTTCATGAACCTCGCCTGGTTGAACTCGGGGTGCTTACGCTCGGTGATCGCGTTGACGTCCTCCTCAGAGAGGAAGTGTTTCATTCCGTAGTTGATCTGCTCGTTGGTCACCGTCTGGAGGTACCGCCGAAGCACCTCGAAGCTGGCCATGGGATAGCCGTGGCTGTTCATGTACTCAACGTTGTACTTCCAGAGAGATACCTCGCTGGTATCGCCCGCCTCCAGGGCCTGAGCAACCACCTGGCCCAGAATGGTCCCGCCGTAGATCGAAGGGCTGATCCCGCCGGCATCTATTGGCCTCGGCATCCAGGCCGAGTCCCCCACGACCGCGAACCCGTTCGCCACCATGCAATCGTTGTGCCTTCTGACCGGAACCTGCCAGTTACCTTTCGTGTTTCCCGAGTCGCTGTCGCCCTGCGGTTGCCTTGGGTTCTTGATCACGGGGTTCTCGGCGACGTACTTGTCGATCAGCGTCTGCAGGTTGTCGTTGAGCCCGAAGCGCCTGTTGCGCCTGTCGAGCCCTGACTTCGAGACGCCGAGCCCTATGTTGACTTTGTTCTTCCCTTTGGGAAAGACCCATGCGTAGCCGGCCGGGGCTCTGAACTGGTCCAGATGTATTATGCAGTACTCGGGAGCGAAGAACGCAGGGTCCTGCTTTGCTGGGTCGAACTCAAGGATATACCGGCCCGTCCCGACGATGTCGTCGGCGTCGATCTCCTTCTCAATCATTGACGGAATAGGCAGGAAGCGCCTGAGGACGGACGAAGACCCAGTCGCGTCTATCACGACTTTCGCGGTAAAACTGAACAGCGACCCGTCCTCCCTCCTGCCAGAGACGCCGGTGATGAATCCGCCTTCGGAGAGGAGCCTCTCGGCCGTGGCGTTGAACAGGAACTCTGCCCCGAACTTCCGCGCGTCGTTGACCTGGCGCCTCGGAGTCAGCTTCCTGTTGAAGAGGAAGCCCTCTCCTTCGAAGAGGACCTTCGTCTTCCTGTCCGGCGAGTAGACGTAGACGCCGCTGACAGGGTATTCCAGCTCGGGCGGGCCGTACCTGATGCCAATGTGGTCTGCAAGGTAATCGAGCGACCGCTTGCTCGTCGCATCCCCGCACGTCCAGCCGTTGTGGGTCTTCTTCCCAGGCTCTTCCTCTTTGTTCCTGTCGATAATCAGGATGCGGGCCTTCCCCTTTGAGTAGAACCCTATTGAAGCGGCGGTGATGAGGCCTGCCATGCCTCCGCCGGCGATGACGACGTCGTATTCCGGCTCCGGCGCCATTAGTAGTTTTGGCTACTAAAATTCTATATAAGAGCTTTGCCGTGGCGCCATCGGATGGACCGCAGGGCGATCATTGAGCAGTTGAGGAGCGTGGGGCTCACGGCCTACGAAGCGAAGTGCTACGTCTCCTTGGTAGGGCTAGGCCCTGCCGACCCGAGGAGGGTAGCCTCGGAGGCGGGAATCCCCTACCCCAACGCCTACGAGGCCCTTAAGCGGCTTGCGGCACTTGGTTGGGTGGACCTTGTCGTCAGGAGGCCAGCCAGCTACAGGGCGAGGAGGCCTGAGAGCGTGAGGGCAATGATCAGCTCAGCAATCGAAGAAACCTTCGATTCTCTCGAGAAAGTCTACAGCCTGGAGCCTGCCGAGGAAGCCGAACTGGTTTACACCTTGAGAGGGAGGGAGAAGGTCCTCGCCAAGATGTACGAGATGCTCCGGGGCGCGAAGGAGAACGCAGTGCTGGTGGCACCAACCATGGGCCTGGAGGACGCCAGGCTCCTCGAGCTCCTCGCAGAAGCGATCGACAGAGGCGTCAACGTCAGGGTAATCGGGGACGAGGGCGCACCGGGGCTGCTGCCGCCTGCCGCCGAGGTCAGGACCGGGAATCTCGTAGCGATCGACCTGCTCGTGGACAACAAGACGGCGCTGATTTCGCTTCCCGACTATTCTGCGTGCGGCTGGGTAGACAGCCCTGCCGTGGCGAGCCACTTCAAGCAGTTCCTCGAGCTGCTGTGGAACACGTCCTCTCCTCCCTGATTCAAGAATCTGATGGAGGATGGGGCTTTCTGTCTCTAGGCTGAATCCCGTGGTGAAGACCCCTTCGGAGTCGAAGGGCCTAGAGGCGCTGCGCGCGCGCACGGGCGCCGACGGTCCAGGCGAGAAGATAGGCGACCCCTAGAAGGCGGATGAACGTACGGAGAAGAAGCGGCTGAATCCCTCGCGCGCGTGCCGTGGTCATAGAAAGAAGAGGGCTGTTCGGCCCAAAGTCGAACAGCCTGCTGGTGTCTATTCGTTTGTGAAGATGGACTCGCTCGAAGATGTGGGCACTTCGGGCAGGGTGTCGCTTATCCTCTTCTCGGCTATGGCCGCCGCCTCGGACAGGATCTTGTTCGCTTCTTCGCTGTTCTCGGCCTGGTAGAAGGTCGTACCCGTTATTGTGCCGACGTCCACCATGATCGAGTTGAGCTGTGCGCCGATCTCTCCGAGTGTGCCCTGCGCGTCAGGCATCGCTTCGCCAAGAGTAACGCGGATGTTCTTGATCACCCCGATTGCTGGGGCGATCGTAGCCGCGAAGTCTCCTACATCGGTGACAGTCTGCAGCCGAGTCGTAATCTGCTCTAGGGCGATTCTGGACTGCAGGACTATCTTCTGCATCTTGCGGACTTCGGCGAGCTCGTTGGAGTACGCCTTACTGGATTCCTGGTCGTGAGCCTGGACGGCGGTCACGGTCTTCTTGAAGATGGAGTTTTCGCGCTGCTTCAGCCGGTTGCTCGCCTGGTCCAGTCGGTTAATCTCCCCAGTGAGTTGCTGGGTCGCCTTCTGGATTTGGGGCTTCAGCGGCTTGGGACCGCGTATGGCGTCCCGGGTCATCTTCCCGAAGCTCTCCTTCTCCTGAGCCTTCCATTGCTTTTCGAACTTGCTCAACGTGATATCCAAGCATGATAGCCGCGGAGGCGAACATACCTGACGGTGGCAATATCCTTTGACATACTGCTTAACGAATCACACTATCGTGATGGTCAGAAGAAAGGAGAGGTGCTCCTAGTTGGTCTTGAAGCTCTTGGCGACCTTGACGCGCGTGGAGATCACCGAGCGGATGGTCGAAGAGTGGGTCTGGATCGAGAGTTGCTTTACCTATCTGCCTCCAGTGGCCAATAATTCAAGCTCCAATAGATGATGGGGATGTCGGCGACGTGCACGTTCTTCAGGAGGTACGGGAGGATCCTCATATTCTTGAAGCTGGGGCTCCCAATCTTCAGTCTGTAGGGCCGTGGGGAACCATCGCTTATCAGATGGTAGCTCATCTCGCCCCTCGCCGCTTCCGTGCGCACGTAGACTTCTCCTGCCGGGACCCTTGGCTGCGGGCCGAGCTTGAGCCTGACGGGGCCAGGGGGTATGTTCTTGAAGGCCTGACGGATTATCTTCACGCTCTGCCTCATCTCCAGCAGGGCCACGTATGTCCTTGACCACGCGTCGCCGCCTTCAAGCGAAGAGATATCGAAGTCGAAGTCATCGTAGTGGCTGTATGGTTCGTCCTTTCTGACGTCGCTCTTCACACCCGAGGCCCTGAGGACAGTGCCTACGGCTCCGAGCCTTATCGCGTCCTTGCTGGAGAGAACACCGACCTTCTCCATCCTACTGAGGACCATTGGGTTGTTGTAGAATATCTTCTCGTACTCGTCCATGCGCTTCTCGAACCAGTCGCATGTCTTGAGCGCGTTCTCGGTGAGCCCGTCTGGCATGTCGTTTCTGACCCCGCCGGGGATGATGTACGCAAAGGTGACCCTTGCCCCGCCAATCTTCGATGCGAGGTCAATCCAGAAGTCCCTGTCGCCCATGCACCATGTGATCATGGTGGTGTGCCCCGTGAAGAGTCCCTCTATGGCGATGAAGTACATGTGAGAGATAATGCGATTGATCTCCGACATTATGACCCTGAGGTACTGACCCCTGTCAGGTACCTTGTTACCCATCAGCTCGTCCACTGCAAGGGCGTAAGGGAACAGGATGTTTGAGCTGTCCAGGATGACGGGTCTTTCTAAGTGCGGGACGTTCTGGATGTAGTTCCTGTACTCGCTCATTTTCTCCTCGCCCCGGTGGATGTAGCCTGGGTCGGGTTCTGATCTCACTAAGTAGTCGCCGTCCAGCCAGAGCTTTATCCGGAAGTGCCCGGCTCCCGGGTGCTGGGGCCCAAAGGCAACTGCCATTATCCTGTCCGAGTCTGGGTCGAATTCTGTCTGGATAGCCATCTTCTATCTCCCCGGGGACACGTAGTCCTTCCGCAACGGAGGCATGTCGTTCCAGTCTTCGGGCAGGAGGAAGTGCCCCTTGTACGGGTTCCCATCGAAATTAATTCCCAGCATCTCCTGCCCTTCCCTCTCGTGGTACTCAACCCCAGTCCAGACGTCAATCAAGGATGGGGCGACCGGGTTCTCTCGGGGTATCCTTTCGGCCAGGGCGACGACGAAGTCCCGGTAACCCGCCTGGGAGGCTGAACTGATGAAGTAGATTACCTCGATCTCGTTCTTGGCAATCCAGTCAACTCCGCTGACTGCGCTGGGATGGTCGAAACCAAGCTCATCCCGCACCATCAGAGCGAGCTCCTTGATTCTGGCGCTCGGGGCAGTGACCTTGAGCCTCTTCTCGCGCATGTAGTCGACCTTCACATCAGGGAACTTCGATGCTATCTTCGAGGCGAGCTCCTTCGCCCTTGCAGGTTCGGGTTCCGGTTGAACTGGAGGACGGGGCTGCGCGGCAGGCGGAGCCGCAGCGGGCTGTTGAGAAGGCCTAGGTCCTTGTTCTTGCGCTTTGCTCATACCAAGATCACGCGCCGCTAATGCTGGGAGCCTTTCGGATCTTTTCCTGAAGGAGCACAATTCCTTGAAGGAATGCCTCAGCCCTGGGAGGACAACCTGGGACATAGACGTCGACCGGGATTATGTCGTCGATCCCCCTGAGGACACTGTAGGAGTCGAAGTAGAGCCCGCCGGTTATTGAGCATGCACCCATTGCGATGACCCACTTCGGCTCGGCCATCTGGTCGTAAATCATTTTGAGCCTTGGCGCCAGTTTGCGTGTGACTGTGCCCATCACTATGATCAGGTCACAGGCGCGGAGCGAACCGAACGCCTCGAGTGCCCCGAACCGTTCCATATCGAAGCGTGAGCCGGCAGCGGCGCCGACCTCCACCGAGCAGCAGGCGGTTTCAAGATGGACGGGCCAGAGGGAGTAGAGTCTTCCCCAGTTGGCGAGGTAGCGCAGAGGGTCGCCGACGGCGTATTGGAGTATGTCATCGACCTTCCCGACGAGGACCTGGAAGGCCCCCGACTTCTGGACGTCTACCAAAGCTCCCGTTTTCCTGCAAGGTATAGGGCGAAGCCCATCGGGACGAAGAGCACTCCTATGAAGAGGGTCACCATCCAGTCAGATGAAACGCCTAGCCCAGCCCAGCCGGGTCCGGGTCGGTAAGCCACCGCCCAGGCGTACAGAAACATGGAAAGGACGTCGAAGACTATGAACATCAAGAAGTAGGCGTAGTACTGCATCATGAAATGCATCTTGCCGGCGCCGACAGGAACCTGACCACACTCGAAGGGTGCGTTCTTAATCGGGTTGGGCCTCTTGGGGGAAAGCAGCTTCGAGGCGGTTACAATCAAAACGATGAAGAAGATCCCGACAAGGCCCATCACGAAGACAGAGCCGATGTCCCCGAAAAGAACCATCGCAGAAAAAACCGGCCCTCTCAAGCTATATAAGATTGGCGATGCCCATTTTCATGAAACAACGTTTCGGGGGTCGTTATCTTTCGAGCCGGGCGCGCAGGGAATTGAAAACGGAATTGGGGCGAATTGATTTCCGGGGAGTATGCCGGAACCGTCTGAGACGTGAAGCGACAAATAAAAAGGAGGGGCGAGGACCCAGTTATTCAAGTTGAGATTGGCAATTGTCGGGACAGGAGTGGCAGGCGCCTACCTGCTCAACCGGATTCCCGCCGAGCACCAGGCCGAAGCCTTCGAGATGCGGACCGAGGCGAATTGGTACCCGGCCTGCGCGTGGGGGACGAGCCAGCCGTTCATCTCCGACCTGGTGAGACGCGTGGGTCTCAACTTTGAGGACTACGTCCTGCACAAGGGTAGTAGGATGGTGGTCGACCTCGGGGATAAGCAGATCGAGCTCAAGCTGAAGGGGCTTGTCACGTACGACAAACACAGGCTGACTCATGACATGTTGCAGGGTAAGAAGGTCCACTGGGGCGAGCAGGTCAAGAAGGCAAACGGGAGCTTCTCTGATTTTGACGTGATCGTTGACGCCACGGGGTTCCACAGGTCGCTTCTCCCGAAACTGAAGGAAGACCTAGTGGTACCTTCGCTCGAGTACCAGGTGAAGTCGAAGGAACTGCCCTATGACGACTTCGTGATCAGGCCGTATCCGGGACTCATGGGTTACTGGTGGTACTTCCCTCTCGGGGACGGAACGGCGCATGTGGGGGCGGGGGACCTGCTGCGCAGGTACAGGGGCGAGCTGGACGAGTTCGTGAGGAAGTACAAGTGCGAAGTTGTGAAGCGGATTGGGAGGCCAGTCAGGGTCACGCCGCCTAGACTCTGTCAGCCGTTCTTCGACGGTAAGGTAGTCGGAGTGGGCGAGAGCATCGGGACAGTCTATCCGATGTTGGGAGAGGGGATAATCCCGAGCATGCAGTGCGCCGACCTTTTCGTGGACCACCTAGGCGATAGGGATGGATACAAGAGGGCGGTCCTGGACCACTTCGAAATCTACGCCAAGGTCTACAAGTTCGTCAAAGCGAAGGTGGAAGACAGGTTCAACCTTTTTACGATGTGGCCGACCCTTCTGTCAGTCTTCTGGCATATGAGGAGCAACGAGACCCGGTATGGGTTGGAGACGAAGCTCTCGGACTTCTTCAGGATCGCGATGAGCAAGTAGTTGAGCTCCGAAGAAGTTAGGACGCACACAGCGGTCCACGTGCTCAAGGGCGCGGTCCAGCAGGTGCTAGGTGCGAAGTGGACGGCCTCGGTCTTCGTCTCAGGAACTCACGGACGGCTCACGGTACAGTTTGACAGAAAACCAACCGACGAGGAGGTTGTGAGGATCGAGCAGGCTGCCAACGGCAAGGTGTTGGAGGGAGCTGAGGTCGTGGAGTTCGAAATGGAGAAGGACGAGGCAGAAGGGCACTTCGGGGACTCGATTTATGATGCTTTTCCGGTGCCTTCCAGCGTGACGAGGCTCAGAATCGTGAGGATACCCGAGTGGAACATCAACTGTTGCATTGAGAAGCACGTCGACAACACCACGCAGGTGGGCAGGATCAGGTTAGGGGTGCCCAGGTTCAGGAATTCACGGAAGGAACTGGAGCTGGAATTTGACATCGTCGAGTGAATCGCAGCAACAAGTAATATCCCACTTCAGCACGCCCCCCCGCCGGGCCCGTAGCGCAGATCCAAGCGAGCGGAATACGGACAGCGCGGCAGCCTCCTAATCGCACGAGGGCACAGCTGTAGGTCGTGGGTTCAAATCCCACCGGGCCCGCACAAATAGCCCAGAACAACCTCTGTTCGTCTAGATTAGCTGGATTCTAGCAATTTACGGCGCGAATATTCCTAGAAACACAATCCAGGCGAGGGCGCTTTTCGCAACGAGGCTCAAGATGATGTATATGCGTTCGCCATAGAGGTAGTCTTTCCACTTCCCGACACCCTTGTACTGCAGAACCATGTTGACGGCGAAGCTGTTGAAGAGGATGAAGTAGATGACAACGATCAGGTAGACGAATGTCGGTGGTCTCAGACTAGTCGACGTGGCTAGGCCAATGAAGTTCGCAATCAGGACCAGCCATGGGATCGCGCCCGATATGGACCCGAAAGCAAACGCAGACCAGTCAGTCTTCTCGGTCGACTGGTTGATCTTC
>JBEKAG010000023.1:0-11111 GCA_050015955.1 Nitrososphaerales archaeon | reverse complement strand
CGAGCAGAGGGTGCTCCTTGCGCCGCTCCAAATGGATGAAGAGCCCCAGGGAAGCGACGGAGACAACGAGAAGCGCCACCGCGAACCAGAACTCGCCTATGCCGTAGGCGGCGTAGGTCAGCGCGAGAAGCAAGGCAGTTATGAAGACGGTGAATGTGACGAACCCTGGCCAGTCCATCGGCGGGGCTACCTTCGGCTTATTGGTGTCCTTGAGGCGTCTCAGGGCCCATAGTGTTCCGAAGATGCCGATTGGCACGTTTATGTAGAACAGGTATGGCCACGCCAGGAAGGCCAGGATGACGCCGCTTAACGTCAACCCCGCCATGCCGCCTGCCCGGAAAGCTATCTGGTTGATGCCCAGGGCGGTGCCGAGCTCTTTAGTCCCGAACGCATCCGTGATTATCGCCGCGCTGTTGGCAAACAGAGCAGCCGAGCCGAGGCCCTGCGCCATCCTGGCTGCGATGAACGCATTAGGGCTGCCTGAGAGTGCGGTGAGCAAGGAGCCAATCGTGAAGACGGTGAACCCCGCGGCGTAGATCCTGACCTTGCCGAACATGTCGCTTACCCTTCCGATGAACAGTAACGCCACCGTGCTGCCAATCGTGTATGCCTGGGTGAACCAGATGGCCTGTTCAGCGTCGGCATGCAGCGCGGCCGCTACTGTCGGAAGGCCCACAATCATGACACGGCCGTCGATGCCGCTCATCAACACGCCGACGGTCGTTACCGTGAGCACAGTCCACTTGTATTGCGTACAGTTCACCTAGAGTTCCGCGGGCTTCTCCATTTCGTCGCTCACCTTCCGGAGTGCTGCGAGTGTGGAGTCCCTCTCCTCGCGAGTCAGAGTCGATCCGAGGTTGCCGGTGTACTGCCTGAACCTACTCGAAATGTTCTTGAAGATCCGAGAGCCTTTCTCGGTCGTCCCTATCACGTAGAGTCTTCTGTCCCTCTCGTCCCTCCTCCGCCTGACGTAGCCCTTCTTCTCCATCCTGTCCACGAGTCCAGTCACGTTTGCAGGAGCCACGAGCATGTGCTCGCCGAGCTTGCTCATCTGCATCGGGCCCTTCCGTGAGAGCGCAAGGAGGACGTTATACTGAGAGAAGGTGATTCTTTCCTTTCGCAGCTTGGCGTTGAGCCTCTTAAGCGCGGTCCGGTAGATGTTCCTGATGCTCTGCCACAGCTCGAAGTCAGAATCTGAAGGTTCGGACAACCTGATCCTTCTTGTGGGCGCGAAAAGACAGGTTCAAATACTTAATGGTTAACATGTTAATGATTTTCCGGCCCTTACCCCGTGCAGGCTGCCGGCGGGCAAGTCATACATTGAGACAAAGAACCTATTCGAGTCTGAGTCCCAGCCGGGGCTAACTCATTCCAAGATCAGATTGGCGCGCGTTACCTCGTCATCGCTCGCCGGAACACCGGGACCGCGACGGCCGTCATTACTGCCCCGAACACCACAAGGACCGTCAGTTCAGTGGTTATCGCTGGGACCCCGGCTCCCAGTACCATGACCTTTCGCATGGCGTCAGTAGCGTAGGTAAGGGGGAGCACCCTCGATATCATCTGCATGTACCAAGGCATCTGCTGTATGGGGAAGAATACCCCGCTGAGGAACATCATGGGGAAGATCAGCGTTGTTATGAGCATGGTCGCAGTCTGCTGGTCCTTCGCGAAGGATGTTATCACTATGCCCAAGCCGACGAAGCTGAACACGCCGAGGATGAGCAGGCCGAAGACGAGAAGGACGCTCCCCTCTATTGTCACGCCGAACAGCCAGACCGCCAGGGCCAGTATGACGACCCCCTGTAGCAGCCCCCTCACCGTCTGGCCGAGGGTCTTGCCGAGGATTATCGACAGCCTGTTGATGGGCGCCACCATCATCCCATCCATGGTGCCGACCTCCTTCTCCTGCGAGATCGCCGCAGGGAGCCCGGTCATGACGCTCATCATAACGGTCATGGCCATTATGCCCGGGGCGACGAAGTCGAAGTAGTTGGTCTTCCCGGGGACTACACCCTGGGTCTGGACCCTGTAGGGCTGCACGATGGCGAGGGAGGCGCTCAGGCTAAGGTTGTGGTTGAGCTGCACGACGTTGTGCTGAGCGAGCGCCGTCCCCATCACGCTGAACACCCCTGAGAGCAGGCCTTGTAGGGTCGCAGACACTTGCGGGTTTGACTGGTCGGTCATGATGACAAGAGTTCCTTGCTTCCCTGTGAGAAGGCTCTCTGTGAAGTTGCTCGGGATTATCACCGCGCCTTCAAGGTCCCCCCTCTGGATGGAACTTCTGACGTCAGCCAAGGTCGCGGCCGAGGTCAGGTCTAGCATGTTGCTCCTCGAGTTGATCTGCGTCAGGGCTGCGGTGAAGGCCTGGCTGGCAACTGTGGAGTTATAGTATCCAGCGTCCTGGTTCACGATCGCCACTGGGAGGTTGTTGACTGTTGTACCACCGGTCGGGTAGATGAAGCCGACCATCCCCATCATGAAAAGGGGCATTATGATGAGCAGGACCAGGCCGAGCCTGTTCCTTTCGAGCTCGACCAAGTCCTTCCAAGCTATCCTGAAGCTGTGCGCGAGCAGAGTTCGTGCTCCCATGGATTTCACCTAACCCTCCTCTGAGGCGGACCGAACCGCCCGCGTCCGCGCGCCGGCAGGGCGATCTTCTGGTCAGCACTGTCCCTGACCTCATGACCGGTCAGGTGCAGGAAGACGTCCTCGAGGGTAGGCTGAAGGTTCTCTATGGACGCTATCTTCCCATCCTTACTCCTCACGGCGTCAATCACATTGTCGAAGGCATCGTCGCCGCGGGCGATCAGCCGGATGTGCGTGGAGTTTTCCTGTGAAACGGACGTGACGCAGTCCAAGGTCTTCATGGTTTCCAGCAGGTCAGGCGTGAGGTTGGTGATGCCCAACTTCAGAATCGTGCTGTCCCCACCGGTGACGAGCTTCTTCAGGTTGGCCGAGGTGTCTAGGGCGACCACCTTCCCGTGGTCGATGATTCCTATGCGGTCGCAGAGCATGTCGGCGTCGACCATGGTGTGCGTCGTGAGAATGATGGTCGTGCCGTCCTCCCTGTTGAGCTTCTTCACAAACTCCCTGATTTCGACAGAAGACTGAGGGTCGAGGCCGAGGGTCGGCTCGTCCAAGAACAGCACGTGGGGCATGTTCAGCAGAGCGCGCACTACGTTCATCCTCTGTCTCATGCCAGTCGAAAAGGTCCCCACCTGAGCGTTCTTCCACTTTGTCAACTCTACCAGCTCCAGAAGCTGGTCGACCCTCTGGGCAAGCAGGTCGTCTGGGATTTCAAAGAGGCTGCCGAAGAACCAGAGGTTCTCCTTCGCCGTGAGCCGGTCGTACATTATCATTTTCTCTGAGACTATGCCTATCAGTTTGCGGACTTCAGTGTCCTGCTTCACGATGTCGTAGCCTCCGATGGAGGCTGTCCCTTTCGTGGGCCTCGCAAGCGTAGAGAGTATCCTTAGGGTCGTGCTTTTGCCCGCACCGTTGGGGCCTAGGAGACCAAAGACCTCGCCCTTCCTGACTTCGAAGGAGACGTCGTCGACTGCGGTGAAGTCACCAAACTTCTTAGTCAGGTTCTGGACCTTGATCATGGCACCGCCTTCTTCGATGCACGAGACCTGAACGTCCGGGGCTCCAATCATGCCTTCTTTCTCCCTCCGGCCATGTTGCGGGGTGCTGGACTCTCGGAGCGAGTTCGGCCTTCCAGAGCCTTGATCGAGCCGACGGCCCTAGTCAGCTCCCTCTCAAGGTTGAGCCTGTACTGGCGGAGGACGAACAGCTTGTCCTCTTTGCTCAGGCCGGTCCTATCTGACTCGACCAAGGTGCGCACGAGCTCGATCTGCAGTTCGAAGGAGCTGAGGGCGAACCTCACGAGGTCGTCTGGCTCCATCAGGTCGATGAAGAGCGACCTCATGAGGGTCCAACGTTCCGTCGACGACTTCATCATCCTCTTTGCGTTCGCTATGTTCTGAAGCCCTGCGGGGGTTATCTCGTACACAATTTGGGTAGGGCCGCCGGCTCCCCTCCTTGGCTCGATGTAGCCCTGCTTCGCGAGCTTCCTAAGCACAGGGTACACGGCCCCAGGGCCCGGGTGCCAGGCTCCCTCGGTCTTAATCTCGACATCCTTCATGAGGTCGTATCCACGCATCGGGGTGCGGGCAATACTCAGGAGGGCATAGAAGTGAAGCAAGCCCCTTGGTGCGCCCTGAGGGTGCGGGCTACCATTCTCAGCCAATTCTCCTTCTCCCCTTGACGACGGTCTGCTTCGTTCCCTCATGTGGAGGCACGCTAAGATTATAGCATATAAATATATCTTGAACAGTATTGCTATCGATAGGCGAAATACGTCAGTCCCGGGAGGTCCCACGCGCGCCTCCATTCTGTCCTGATTCTGAGCTGGAACTGAGACGTGCCCCCGCACTGGGCCACCTGCACGCCCTTCGAGTCTCAGAGAGAATCATTGGCTCGAGCTACTGACGCGCGCTTCCAGAGTTCTTGAGGAGGGGAATTCTGAGTAATGTGGCTCACGCGCGCATCGAAGAAGGTCCCAGTTGGGCTACGGTAGATTCTCCACGTACCGGGCGAACGCCGCCAACCCCTCCTGGGCCGACGCTTCGGCCGACTCCATACTTCTTGGCGCGAATACCCAAGCCCAGAGCCCTTTGACGGAGACGTCCAGCACGGCTGTGACCTTCGTTCCCTCTAGCACCTCCTTGAACCTGACCGTCCTCCGCGCCTTGGTGAACCTCGCCTCGCTCTCTGTCTCGACCCATTCGGGAGGCGAGAGCGTCAGTTTTGCTGAAGAAGGGCGTGACCTGCCACCTGAAGAGACCTCGCTCTCGATGTAGACCGTGTCATCTTTCCTACCAACCACCCTTACGGCCGTCACCTGTCTCGACCACTTCGGCATCGATTCGAAGTCGGTATACGCCGCGTAGACCTTCTCCCGTGGAGCCCTCACAACGTAGCAGACCTCGACGCGCAAGGCATGCGCTCAGACCTCGCTCGAGAATTAAGGCTTCTAGGGTGGTCGAGACAGACGCGCGGGACCTATCGCTCGCGTCCAACAACAGAGGAGATTCTGGTGGTACGGATGGAATTTTGGCTGCAGGTCCGCCCGGGGGCCGGCCACAGGCTACTGGCGCATAAGCCTCATTTCATCGCAGGACGTCTGTGAAGCGAATCAGCGTACGCGCGCAGGACTCCTTCATATTTCAGGACCGGGTTTCCCTCGTTCCAAACCAGCCTTGCCCTCTTCTTCACGTGGTCTACGGCGTCTTGGACTGACCAGTCTTTTGAGACGAGGTAGGCCATGGCCATCGTGGGTGAACGACCCCGTCCGTACGTGCAGTGCAGGTACACCTTCTCTTTGTGCCGGTCTGCCTGTTCGATAGTGTTCACAGCCCCCTGCATGTTCGTCACCAAAGACTCGACGCTGTGCTCGTCAGTTGTACTGATCGGATGGTAAGACACTCCCGCAACTCTTGACAGAGATTTCTCCGAGGGGTCTGCGTTCAGGTCGATGATGTGTCTGAAGCCCATTCTTGCGAGGCTGTCAATCGAGGGGCCGCCTGCTCCACGGCATGGGCCGATGGCAAGGAATTCCGTAATTGGATATGGCGCATGGCGAGGTGTTGGCAACTGTCATCCGGCAATTTACTTCTTCTTGACTGGCATAAGCACTTTTGCGTACAGCGTGGTGACGCCATGAACGACTTCCGGCTTCTTTGAGTAGACTTCGATTGCAGGACCTGATATTTCGTATCCTTTCTTTTCAATCCACTCTGAAAGTTTGGTGTATGTGTTCTTGAATTCGCTTCCGGGACCTTTGTGTGAGATTGTAGCTATTCTCATCGCAGGCAGCCTGCGTATCTTCACGCCAGCCTGTTCTCTGGCTTTGCCCTTGTAAGTGATGCCAACGTCGCTCCTGAGGTTCTCTGATGGGGTCTTCTCAGGACTGTCATAATACGTCGCCATTGGATGGAATCCGGGCATCACCTTCTGTTCTTTTGCCCAAGTGTAGAGTCGCTTGATGTAGTCTTCCCAAGGTACCGCGTCATACGGTCCTCGATTCTCAATATAGGCCAAGTTTGTTGCCTTCCTGCTCTCAAGTTTCGGATTCAACACTCTTCCTCATTCACGACAGCGGGCCAGAAGTATTTCTGGTTTCCCGTCGGCACGCGCGCTCTCTCTTGGCCCCGTTGATCGCCGCATGTTCATCTTCAGTCGGTTTGCACGAATGCTCTCTTCATTTAAGCGCGCACGCAAGGGACCTTGAGGCGGCGAGCGGGAGACGCTGGACTGATGTGATAATCAAGGAGATTCAGGCGAAGTCCGTTCTATCCGTGTCGAAGGTCTACGACTATGTCATCAACCCCTATGTGGGCTGCCAGCACGGCTGCTCATACTGCTACGCACGCTTCATGAAGAGGTTCACTGGGCACAAGGAACCTTGGGGGGAGTTCGTCGACGTCAAGGTCAACGCCCCCGACTTGTTGCAAACGGAGATCACTAGGAAGAGGCCGGGGAGGACTTGGGTCAGCGGAGTGTGCGATCCGTACCAACCCCTGGAGGCAAGATACCGGCTCACTCGGAGATGCTTGGAGATACTCGCTGAACACGCCTGGCCGGTGACGGTCCAGACCCGGTCTCCTCTGGTTCTGCGAGACACGGACGTCCTCAAACGGGGGAGAGACTTCGAGGTCGGCTTCAGTGTCACTACCACAGACGACGAAGTCAGGAAGCTGTTTGAGCCCAGGGCTCCTGCGATAGGGGAGCGGGTCAGGGCGCTCGGCGAGCTGCACGGGGCAGGAATAAGGACCTATGCCATGGTCGCGCCCATGCTCCCAGGGGCAGAGGGCCTCCCGGATGTCCTTGCGGGAAGCATCGACTATCTTCTGGTCGACCGGATGAATTACAACTACGGCGACTGGGTGTACCGGAAGTACGGTTTGGAAGACAAGATGACTGATGATTTCTTCTATTTGACGCGACGGGAGATCTCCTCCAACTGCGAGAGATTGGGCCTTGACTGTCGCGTCGTCTATTGACACTGGAGGTTCCAAAGGGCGCGCAGGTGGAATCCGTCGCCAAGCGCCCGCTTATCCCTCCAACTGGCGCAATGTAGCGCACTTGGATGCTAGAGTCGACTCTCTCGTCGCACCTTCGAACTCTCCCGCCACTCGCGCTTATTAGGCAAACCTCTCTTGGTTGATGCCAAGGAATATGGCCTTCTGCCCGAACTGCGGCAAGGAGGTCTCGCCTGAGGCCTTCGCATGCCCCAACTGCGGACATCCGCTCAGGCAGTTTCAGCCCATCCCCAGGCCAAACGAGCCTGTCAGCGGATTGTGGTGGCTTGTCCCCTTCTTCTTTGCATGGATAGGCGGGCTCATTGCGTACTTCGTGCTCAAGGACAGAAACCGAGAGACGGCCGAACACATGCTGATCTTCGGGATTGTCTGGACCTTCGTCGGAGGTATCATAGTCGGGTTCTTGTTGTTCGGTCTGTTCTTCGCGGTGGCAGTCCCCTTTCGTTGAGCGCGTGCACACGCGAACATACGCGCTCGGGGACCTTCTTTGCAGGGAGAGACCTACGGTTTGCTGATCTGCGCGCGCACCTCTCCAGAGGCGCGGTGGATTCTTAACCCCGCTGTTGCGCTGTCCACAGGCGACATGTCGAAAGCTAGATTCTTGCCGCGGAACATCCCCCTCGACGCCCTGCTCAAAGTCCTCGTCGAAGAGCACGCCGCGATGATGGAGGGACTCCGGCGAACGAAGGAAGCAGCCGACCGGAAAGACTTCGAGGGCGCATCCCGCGCCCTGAAGCAGCTGGACCCGGTGTTCAGGCAGCACATCGCCGACGAGGAGGCGCAGGTCCTGGGCCTGCTGATCGGGCAGTTGGGCGTGAAGGGCGCCGAGGAGGAAATCAAGGTCTTCCGGCAGCACAGGCCGATCTACCGCCTGATGCAGACAGTCGCGGAGCTCGCGTCCAAGGAGACTGCCGACCTGGAGGCCGAGCAGGCGAAGCTGAACGCTCTCTTCGACGACCACACGACTGCCGAAGAGGAGCGAGTCTTCCCCAAGGCGCTCAGCTACTGTGGGCGAAGTCCCCAGGCGCACTAGACCGCTGCGACCACGGCAGCCAGGCCCTGTGCGCCGAAAAGAATCGAGGTTTAGGCGGAGCCGGCGGCCCCAAGTTCCCTCTTCATGATGTATCTTGCGCTCAGCAGGAACCCGGCAAACAGGAAAACCGTACCTCCCAACTCGAATTCGAAGAACACGTCGGGATAGTTGAGTAGCCCGAGAAGAGACCCTCCAGCCATGGGCAACACTCCGCCTATGACCAAGAAGACGTTGTAGGTCCTGCTCACATCTCGTAGGAAGCTGTAGAGCGCTCCCCCTATGAGGACGAGCCCACCGACGGAATTCAAGACGATCGCGAACATCCTCACTGTCATCGGGAGGGCGTCTGACGCCGTCATGAAGCCGCTTGCCAGCGGCCCGTTGAAGCTCCTGGCGATGGTCGATGAGTCCACGGGTGTCAGGAGACCCGCGACTGCGAGCGCCAATGAAAAGACGACCACAAACCCGAGGAAGAGCCTGGCAACCGTTCTTTTCGCAAGCAGATACGTCACCCCTGCACCCAGAAGGCCGACCAGAGGGGCTGCCAGGACGTAGTACACTCTGAACAGGGAGACGCTGGCTCCCGCCACGTCACGGTTCATCAGGAACTCCATCAGCGCTGAGACAGAGTAGAAGAGCATGGCAACTGTCCAAAGCAACTGGTGCGTCTTGCGCCTCTGCAGGTACTGACGGGTGAGTAGAAGGAAGAATGCAAACGAGACGAGGGTGGTCAGCAGGGGAAGGTAGTTGGGCAATTCAACCCGGCGCCAATCGGATTTTGGCGGGCTTAAGCGTTGATGCCTACTCTGCAGGCGCGCGTGGATCAGACCTTCAGGATCTCGCCCGTTATCTCCTTCCCGACTGTGAGGATACCAAAGGTCCTCGCGGAAGCGGGGAAGGTCCCTGTCGCGCTTCCGGGGTTGAAGTAGAGAACCCCGTCCCTGTACTCCTTCTTCGCCCTGTGGGTGTGCCCGAATACGATCGCGTCGACGTGTTGGAACCTAGCCCCTATCCTCTCTTCGATGAGGAAGGGCGACCCGCCCTCGGAGGGATGGTTGATGCCTACGCTGAAGCCACCGATGACGGCGGTCTCAAGTGCCGGCAGCCCTCGCTTGATCTCCGGCGGGTCCAAGTTCCCGTGCACCCCCTTGAAGTTCCTTAGTCTCCGCAGCTCGCCGAGGAGGTTCTCTCCCGTGTAGTCGCCAGCGTGAATGACCATGTCCGCGCCGGACAGTTCGTCAACTATCCTCCTCGGAAGCCTGTCCATTGAATCTGCATGCGAATCTGACAGGACCACGACTTTCACAGACAGGCGCCTCGATCTGTTCTCATTGTTCTTCTCCGCGGCCTCGCTTTCCAGGCCCGCGAGTGTCGACGATTCTACTTAAGCCCCTTGGCACACGCAACTGGCACCTGACCTTAGTCTCTTCCGCTTGAGTCTGAACCAACCCAGCCAGCCCCTCGCGCTGTTCTGGTCTCTAGACGTAAATCCAGTCCAACCATAAGAGCCTGGTATGAGACGCAGGATTACAGTCCTGTGCTTGGTCATCGTGGCAGCAGTTGCATTCACCTTCTTTGTCCCAGTCATCTACATGCCATCATACCCCGTGTTCTGTCGAATTCAAGGCCATTTCTGCATAGGCAGCTGGCTCCCATCTACCGGCTCGATCACCTACTGGATGTTTGGGTACGGCGGGATGCTTCAGCAGGGGAAGTACCAATTGATCTGGTCATGAGAAGCAGGTATGTGGTCAGCGCGGTGGAAGTGTGCGCTGTCAACCGGGAAGGAAGTCTCGTCCTAGCTCTCTGAGCACGTCTGCATTCCTGTCAAAGTACTCTCGCACAGGCGCAAACCTGCCAACCAGGTAATCGGACACTGCGTTCTTCAAGTCCCTCGGGTGCAGGTCCTTCTTCGAGAAGCTGTCTTCAAGCTGGTCATAAGAGTCGAACGTCACCGGCCCCCCGAACCGGCTCTCCCGCTGCACTGTGAACGAGTCCTGCTCGACGAATACAACGAACTTGGCGAGCTGCAGGACGAAGTTGGCCTCGACAACCCCTTCTGGGCAGTAGGCCCTGTTCATCTTGGACCTGACGGTCTCTGGGGGGTCGTAGACCTTGATGTGGCTCCCGGCTACCGACGACGACATCTTGGCCTTGGGGCCTTGCATCGAAGGGACCAGAGGCATCATCAGCTCCGCCCTCTTCTCATAGCCGATAAGCGGCAGACATTCCCTGGCGAATACAAGGATGTGCCTCTGGTCCAGCCCGCCGACCTGCATGTCCGCTCCAAGGTACTGCTCGTCCAGCGCCTGAAAGATCGGATAGACCAGCTCGCTGACCTTCGGGTTCCTCATCCTCGTCACCTCCGACGCGGCGCGCCTCGCTCGCTCTGTCGTTGTCAGGGAGGCCAGCTTGAGGGCGTCGAGCACGTACTCCTTCTCCAGCTGGTAGTCAGACCCTCTGACGAACTCGGGAGGGGTCTTCCAGTTGATCGAGAGCTCGATGCACTTCTTTGTGTACTCGACTCTCCTGTCCAGCTCGTTCCACTTGGCCTTCTGGTCGTCCAGCGCTGCGTGGATGTCGGCCAGCAGTATCTTCGTCCTGATGCCGGCCTTCTGCAGGTCAAGCAGCTTGCTGATGGAGACCACATGCCCCAGATGAAGAGGGCCGGTGGTCGCCCTTCCGATGTAGGCCGAGACGGGCCTGTTGGCTTCCAGCTTCTCTGCGAACTCGGCCTCCCCAATAAGCTCGGCCGCGTTCCTCTTGACGAGGCCCAGCCTGTCAAGCGCATTCAATCTTCTCCCGACACCCGAACCTTGTAGCCCGGTGCTTCGCCCTACTCTTTATCGATTCCTGAAGGTGTGGTTCGCGCGCAAGGCTCGGGCCGCCTAGACTGCAGCGCGCGGACATTCCAGATCGCGGCGAGGTCAGGATGTGCCTTTCAGTATCCTCGGTGCTTTCCACTCATCTCG
>JBEKAG010000022.1:0-11297 GCA_050015955.1 Nitrososphaerales archaeon | reverse complement strand
CGCCTGCAGCGGGACACTTTCCAGAGAAGGTTTTGATAGGCTCAAAGTACTGGTCAGCAGCTGAATTGCTCGAAGACCTGAAGCCGGATTGGTTGGTCGTAGGTCCTCCAGGTGGCCAGAGCCACGAAGAACTCAAGGACTTGTTTGGGAGGCTTAGTCTTCACACAGTCTGCGAGGAAGCTCATTGCCCTAACATGCACGAGTGCTGGAACGGTAGGACCGCCACCCTGATGCTAATGGGGGATGTCTGCTCACGGGCCTGCCGCTTCTGCATGGTAACCCCAGGTAGGCCTGGCGGGAACTTGGACCGACTTGAGCCCAACAACGTCGCTCTTGCCGTCTCGCTGATGGGCTTGAAGTACGTGGTCTTGACCTCAGTAGACCGAGACGACCTTCCTGACGGAGGCGCGGCCCACTTTGCGGAGACGATAAGGCTCGTGAAGGAACGGATCCCAGGTCTTCTGGTCGAGGTTCTGGTGCCTGACTTCCAGGACGACTTGGACGCGATCAGGACCGTGGCTGAGGCGAATCCTGACGTTATGGCACACAACGTAGAGACGACTCTGTCGCTGACCCCGAAGGTCAGAGATCCTCGGGCCAACTATTGGCAATCTCTCTCTGTCCTAAGGAATGTGAAGAAGGTGAACCCGCACATCTTCACGAAGTCGTCGATCATGGTGGGGCTCGGGGAGACCGAAGAAGAGGTCGCCCTTGCGATGGCCCACCTGCGCAGAGCGGACGTAGACTTCTTGACGGTCGGTCAGTACCTTCGTCCCTCTAGTAGACATCTGCCTGTCATTGAATATGTGCAGCCTTCACAATTCGAACGCTACAGGGCTCTTGGCGAGCAGCTCGGGTTCAGATATGTGGCATCCGGCCCTCTCGTGAGGAGCAGTTACAGGGCCGGTGAGTTCTTCCTCCGTTCCGCCGTTGAGAACGGGCCAAGCGGCGTGCGTGCTTCGAAGGCATCCTTATTGACGGGAATGACGCCATCAACTACTACCTGAAGGCGCCGGTGAAGCGATTCACGGGGTTCGACCCGGTCGTGCTCCTCGCGAAGCTGGGGGACCACTACATTCCGAGCAAAGGAGAGGATCGTGAAGGCCGCGGCGGATCTGGTCGGATGCTAGAATCTCGAAAAACACTAATAGAGTCCGCCTGTCTATTCGCTCTGACGTTACCGTTGGTCTTTGAGTTCAAACTTCCTGACATTGGCGAAGGGGTCGCTGAAGGCGAGATTCTGAAGTGGATGGTCAAGGAAGGCGACCAAATCAAGGAGGACCAACCTCTTGTCGAGGTGATGACCGACAAGGTCAACGTGCAGATACCGGCACCTAAAAGTGGCAAGGTCTCCAGAATCGTGGCCAAGGAAGGTGACATCGCGAAGGTCGGGCAGACGATTATGGTGATGGACGACGGATCAACAGGGGCCGCTACACCAGCGACTCCTCAGGGCTCGCCAAGCCCTGCGAAAGCGCCTCCGCGCGCTGATTAAGGCGCTCATGATGAAGTGGCCATTCTGGGCGTCCACAAGATCGCCTAACGGCCCGTCATCAGGGACGGCAGGGCGGAAGTGAGGAACGTCACACATTCTTCTCTGACCTTCGACCACAGGGTCCTCGACGGGGCGTACGCGGTCAGGTTCACCAGCAGGGTCATCGAGACCCTTCATGACACTAAGAGACTGCTCGCAGGAGTCCTCTAAGCTCGGACCCGCTCAGGAAGGTTTAAGCGATAAAGTCGGAGAAAGCCGACAGAGTTCATCATGCTCGAAGCAGACGTCACGGTCATCGGCGGTGGAGTAGGCGGCTATACGTGTGCAATCAGGGCCGGCCAGCTCGGCCTGAGGACGGTCATTGTCGAGGCTGACAGGATTGGCGGTGAGTGTCTCAACTACGGATGCATCCCTTCGAAGTCGCTGATTACGGTTTCCAAGCTCCTCGACAGGGTCAGGGAAGCCGATAAGTTCGGGTTGAAGGCATCCGGGCTGGCCGTCGACTTCGCTCAGATGCAGAAGTGGAAGTCGGAAGTCGTCTCCAAGCTGGTCAGCGGGGTCGAGATGCTTCTGAAGGGCAACCACGTCACGGTAGTCATTGGATCGGCGGAGGTCGTGAGGGCAAACAGAATCCTAGTCAAGAAGGCGGACGGCCAGGAAGAGATATCGACGAAGAACCTCGTGATAGCAACGGGCACTGAGACCGTCCAGCTGCCTGGGTTGGAGTTCGATGGGGAAAAGGTGATCGGCTCGAGGGAGGGACTCGAGCTGACGAGCGCCCCGAAGAGGCTCATGGTCGTGGGAGGGGGAGCCATCGGACTGGAGTTTGCCTCGTTGTTTCAGAAGTTTGGAAGCGCCGTTACGATAGTGGAAGTGATGGACCAGCTGATGCCTGGCAGCGACCCCGAGGTAGTTCGGGTAGTCCAGCGCAAACTCGAGGGGAAAGGTGTCAGGATTCATCTGAAATCCAAGGTCGCAAGGGTCTCCAAGGGAAAGTCGGGCGTGAAGGTCGAAGTGGAAACCCCTGGCGGGATGGTGGCAGTGGAAGTTGACAAGGTCCTGGTCAGCGTAGGGCGCAAGCCCAGGACCGGGGGGATGAACCTCCAGGCGATTGGGGTCCAGACTGACGAAAGGGGTTTTATCGTGACCGACAACAAGATGCAGACGTCAGCCCCCTGGGTCTACGCCGTAGGCGACGTGCGCGGCCCGCCTCTGCTTGCCCACAAAGCGTCGAAGGAGGGCGTGGTCGCCGCAGAGTGCATCTCTGGTCTGCCAAGCGCTGCAGACTGGAAGGTGATTCCCGAGGCTGTCTTCTGCGACCCTGAGGTCGCCAGCGCCGGCTTCACCGAAGCTAAAGCCGTCCAGGCGGGCTACAGCGTGAAGAGAACCAGGTTCCAGTTTGCGGCCTTGGGCAGAGCCTTATCCACCGGAGAAGGGGAGGGGTTCGTCAAGGTCGTCTCGAAGGCAGACGACGGCCTCGTCCTCGGCGTCCAAATCGTCGGCCCCGAAGCCTCGAACCTGATCAGCGAGGTTGCTCTCGCAATCGAGATGGGCGCTACGGTGGAGGACATCGCCCTGACCATCCATCCTCATCCGACGCTTTCCGAAGCGATCATGGAGGCATCCGAGTCGGCCGCCGGGAAGCCGATTCACCAGTTGAGGATATGACCGGACTAGTTCTCGACCTCGGCATGATGGAGTACGGAGGGGCGCTCGAACTCCAGAGAAGGCTCGCCGGTCAGAGGGCAAGGAGAGAAGTCCCAGACGTCCTGATTCTTCTGGAACACGACCACGTGATCACTCTTGGGAGGAAGACGACCCCGGAGAACTTCGGGCCCCAGAACGTTCCTGTCTTCGAGGTCGAGCGGGGTGGCGACGCCACGTACCACGGCCCGGGCCAGCTCGTGGGCTACCCCATCTTCTTGCTTGAAGACCACGACGTGCGCAGACACGTCAGGAACATCGAGGAAGCCCTCCTGAAGGCGGTACGGACGTTCGGCATAGAAGGCGAGAGACTGGATGGGCATCCCGGGGTCTGGGTGCTGGGCAAGAAACTCGCCTCCGTGGGTGTCGCGGTAACCAACTGGGTGACCTATCACGGGTTCGCGCTGAACGTCAACACAGACTTGTCCTACTTTGACCTCATCAAGCCTTGCGGTCTCGACCCTGGCATGATGACCTCGATGGAGCAGCTCAGGGGAGAGAAGGTCCCGTTCGAGGAAGTCAAGAAAGCTGTCGAGATGGGGTTCTCCTCTGCGTCGGGCCAGACCTTCACACGTGGGACTCTTGGAAGCTTGGCCGAACCGGGAAACATTAAGTAGACCAGCAGGTCGCGCGGGCTGAGATGCCCAAGAAAGCCGCACCGAAGGTGACCTACGTGACTCTATTCGCCGACGAGAGTCTGCACCCGAAGTTCGAGGCCGCGCTGAAACGGTTCAAGCCTAGGCTCGGCGGCCGCCATCCGATGTTCATAGGAGGAAGGAAGGTCTGGTCGGGAGCAGGCGAGTTCGAGCACCGGAGCCCCATTGATACCTCCGTCGTGGTCGGGAGGTTCCAAGTCGGCACGCGAGAGCACGCAGTCGATGCGATATCTTCGGCGAAACAGGGCTTCGAAGTCTGGAGCTCGATGCCCTGGCAGGAGCGGGTCAGGGTGATGGAGAGGTACGCAAAGCTCGTCGACGAAAGGAAGTTCGAGATTACGGTCGCGATAACCTACGAGGTCGGGAAGAACCGGCTTGAGGCACTCGCAGAAGCGTGGGAGGCCGTCGACAGCGTGAAGTACTGCGCGAAGATCATGCGCGACGAGAAAGGGTACACCACCAAAATGGGGCAAGGGGGGCCGGGAGAGCACACAGTCGTCCTGGGTAAGCCCTACGGAGTCTGGCCCGTCATCTCTCCATTCAACTTCCCCTTCATGCTCGCGAGCGGAATGGCCCTGGGCGCTCTGATCACTGGCAACTCGGTCATCCTGAAACCGACAAGCGAAGCACCCTTGACCAGCCTGATGCTTTACGAGGCCTTCAGCGACGCGGGTGTCCCTACCGGTGCGGTCAACTTCATCACCGGCCCAGGGGCCAACTTCGAAGATGAATTCGTCTCAAACCCTGACGTGGCCGGCATCGCCTTCACTGGTTCGAGGGACGTGGGGATGCGCCTCCACAGGAGATTCCACAGTGACCAGCCCTTCCCGAAACCCATGCTGCTCGAAATGGGGAGCAAGAACCCCACGATAGTCACCGCAAAGGCAGACATCGCGAAAGCAGTCGAAGGGACAGTCAGGGCGGCCTATGGCTACGGCGGTCAGAAGTGCAGCGCAACCTCCCGCCTTTACCTCCAGAAGGGCATCACGCGCGAGTTCCTCACCGCGCTAAGGCACCGGGTCGACGAACTCGTCGTCGGTGACCCGCGCGACAAAGAAGTCTTCATGGGGCCGGTCATCAACGACGCGGCAGTCGCTAGGTTCGAGGCAGCCGTGGAGGAGGCGAAGTCCGCTGGCGGCAAGGTAATCATCGGTGGGAAGCTGATGAAAGAGGGTGGACTTGCAAGAGGCTACTACGTCTCGCCGACAGTAGTGACCGGTCTCCCTCGCGGCCACAGGCTCTTCAAAGACGAGCTCTTCCTCCCGTTCGTCGTCGTCGAAGAGTTCGCAACCGTGGAGGAGGCGATAGCGGAGGCCAACGCCACGGAGTACGGCCTCACGGCCGGCATCTTCTCCAACGACCGGGGTGAGGTCAAGAAGTTCTTCGACGGCATCAGGTTCGGGGTGACGTACGCCAACAGGAGCGGTGGCTCTACGACCGGCGCATGGCCCGGAGCACAGTCCTTCACAGGCTGGAACGCGAGCGGCGCGACGGGAAGGGGAATCGGCGGCCCCCACTATCTGTTGAACTTCATTCGCGACCAGTCTCAGACGACGGTCAGCTGACTACAGCGGAACCAGATATAGCGCGAGGACGACGAACAACTCTGGCAGCCACCAGGCCGGGATGACGAAACGCCCGAGCCTGAAGCTCCCGAACAACCTGGTGGTCCACTCCCCTGGCATGACAGGCTTTCCCCTCCAGGCGAAATACGCGACATCCTCGACGACCGCCAACAGGAGGGTGTTAGCCGCCCACGCCGTCAGCGGAAGAGCGAAGGCCGCTGAGACGAAAAGAGGCAGGAGGAGGTACACGTGATACGGCGAGATGACCCAGAAGACGGGTTTCTCCAGAAACCCCTCCGCCTTCTTTGTCCAGTCCGCCTCTCTCCTGTTGACGTACCTGTACTCAATCCCTGCGTAGATAATACCGAAGACGATTACCCTTACGAACGAAGCGTGTTCGAACAAGTCACTTCAGTGGGACGTAGAGGCTCGAGCGGCTCGAGCCGATGCCAGGCGTCCCGTGCACGACCTTCTTGTTGGTGATTACGAACTCACCGAGATACCTGCCGATCATCTCGGGCTTCACTTCGAGGGGCACGAATTCCTTCCCGGTGTGGACCCCTATCGTGAGCCCCACCCTCGAAGGGAGAACTATCATGTCTCTCGCGTGAGTCTTGATTTGTCCCTGCAGTCTTCCTTCCTTGATTGCCCTCGCGTCCTCCAGTATCTTCCTCTTCTCCTCGGAGACCCCCCTGTTGAGCGACCTTCTCGCCCTGGAGGGCAGCAGCTTGAGGAGCGCCTCAGTGGACATTGAGCTGAGCTCTTCGACGGACCGCCCCCTGTACCTGAACTCTTTCGGCAACTACCTTACCTCCACGCTCGCCCTGGGCAATCTCCCCCGTCCGGTCTTTCTTGGCGCTATTAACCCTACCTTCCTTCCAGGAGGGGCGTTTCTGGATGTGCTGGTCGACTTGCCCGGATGCTGGTGTCTCCCTCCGCCGAAGGGATGGTAGACGGCGGCCATTGCTATCCCTCTCATGCGTGGATAGACTCTGCCAGCCGCCCTCATGGCGTGGTGCCTCGCTCCCGCCGTGAGGAAGGGCTTCTCACGCCTCCCTCCTCCGGCGATCTCGCCGACCATCGCCCTGCACCTGTCGTCGATCAGAATGCTCTTGCCTGACGGCAGCTTAACGATGGCCTTGCCGTTGGCCTTCGAGAAGAGGACCGCAGATGTGCCCGAGGCCCTCACCAGCCTTCCCCCATCTCCCTGCCTCAGCTCGATGTTGCAGACCCTCGTGCCTTCAGGAATTCGCGACAATGGCATCAGGTTCCCAGGGACCGGGGCGGCGCCCGCCCCCATCGAGAGCTGCCTCCCCACCGACAGCCCCGCGACCGCTGGCAGGTAGGCGAACCGGTGGTTCCCGTATCCTATCTGTGCGAGGGGGGCCGACCTGCCTCTCTCGTCCATGAGGGCCGTGACTGTCGCTGTCCCTTCTGAGTCGGGCCCGATTCTGGGATACCTTACGGGGGCAATCTTCCCCCTTGTCCGGGCCCTGAATTGGATGCCAGCTTTTCCTCTTCTGCGCTGGAGGATTCTCTTTCCCAATTTCTACACCAGGCCCAGCTTCGCCGCCAGCTCCGCGGCTTTGTTCTCCTCCAGAAGCCTGACAAACGCCTTCTTCCCCTTTACCGTCCTCTCCGTGTTGACCGCTGCCACCTTCAATTCGTAGAGCGCTTCAAAGGCCCTCGCTATCTGCGGCTTCGAGGCTTTATCGTCGACCAGAAAACAGAGTTTGTTCTCTTTCTCTATCTGGTCGAAGGTCCTCTCGGTGACATAGGGCCGTCTCAGAAGCTTTTGCGCGTCTTCAAGCCGCATCCGAAGATTCTACCTCCGTTTCTCTTGCGCTCAAAGTTCCCAAAGCCGATTCGGTCCACACAGTCAGTCTTCCTGGGACGCCCCCCGGGGCGAGATCCATAACGCTCAGATTATCAACTCTCGCGACTCTTACGCCCGGGATGCCACCCGCCGCCTTGCCGACCCCCCTGTCGTTCGTCACCACAATCAGAGGTCCAACCCTGGTCCGGTACACCCGCCCGCGGAGCCTCGACTTCCCAGTTCTCCTCTTCGACCCCTCATCGACCCGCTTCAGTTCCGCGTCGAGCTCCACCTTCTCTAGGAACGTCATGAGGTCTGCTGTTTTTTCCACTGTCTCTATGTCGTCGGTGACCACAAGTGGCAGCTCGAGCTTCTTGACTCTGTGACCGCGCGCCTTCACTGCGTCGAGGCTCGCGGTGTATGCGATGGCCGAATCCGTTGCCAGGCGCCTCTCCTTCCTGTTGATGCCCAGATGAATCACCTTTTCCGACTTCGGCGGATGGGGCAGACGCCCCTTCACCACACTTGCGACGCCCCCTGCTAGCCCGCCCCTCGAGTACCTCTCCCCCTTAACCCTAGGAATTCTGGACCTCCCTGTGCCCGTCGGGGGGCTGTGCGTCTCAGCCGTTGTCCTCTCGCCCGCCATCGGGTCCCTCCCCTTCGGCTGGAATCCATGGGATCCCACGAGCCAGAAGGCTCGCTTGACGAGGTCCGGCCTCAGCTGAGTGGAAAAGACTTCTGGAACCTCGATTTTTCCTGCCGGCTTCCCGTCCAGGCCTACGACTTCTGTCTTCATCTAGCTCATCTTCCTATCGTCGGGCTCAGTTCGAGGACCTGAGGAGGGGTCTGGCTCTTAGTAATCCCCCTCATTCTGACCCTTACCATAACAAACCTCCGGGCCGGACCCGGCACGGAGCCTCTCAAGACTGCGTAGTCGCCTTTTACCTCGCCGAAATGGAGGAAGCCGCCAGCAGGGGTTATCGGCTTCTCGGCGGCGTTTGCCGTCAACAGGATTCTCTTTCCGGTCTCTGTCCTCTGGTGGAAGCCCATCTGTCCTGCCCTGGCTACCGTGTACATGACGGCCGCAGGGTGCCAGGGGCCTATGACTCCTACCGCTCTGACGCTCTTCCTGGACTTGTGCTGCTTCCTCTTGACCCCGAACCTGGTGACCGGTCCCTCGAAACCCTTTCCCTTCGTGATCCCCAGTACATCGACGTACATGCCGGCCCTGAAGACATCAGCAAACTTCACCTTCTTCCCAATCAGTCCAAGGACGTAGTCTGCCTGGGACTTCACGTCTGTTCCCGTAACTCCGACCTCCATCACAATAGGCTGCTTCTGGGAGAGCCCGACGTCGTGGGGGACCGTCGAGATTATCGCTGCTACACGCTTGGCGCGTTCGAGTGGGAGTTTCTCCGACGTCTGACCCGGCGCCTTCACGTCTGAGATCGGCAGGTCCCGTCCATCGTCATGGCTGTAGAGGCGCAGCCCGACCACCTCAGCCTCCGGCAGCGACAGCACGCTGGACATGTTGAAGAGCGGCTTGCCGAAGTTCGGGGTCTTCGCCCTGTCGTCGACCGTGATGACGTGAATCGTACCTGCCTTGAATGCCGGGAACCCTAGAAACGTGGGCTTTTCGCTCTTGATCTTGGGCCAGTTCCTTATCCTCGGGAGTAAACTCTTAGCACGCCCTCTGGGCCTGTATGCAAGACTCCCTCTGCGTGGCGCGCTATGCTTACGGTGACCCAACTCACGCTAACCTTTCCCGAGCCCCGTTTCTCGGTTCGCACTTAAGCTTTCTCAGACCACGAGCATGTTCACGAGGCTGAGGCCGGCGAAGATCGCTTCCTCTGCCCTCACGGTCTCCACGTGCTGGTCTGCGAAGAGGTTCACCACGAAGGTGGATTTCTGTGCCAGTTCGGGACCGACTATGTCGAAGAGGCCCCTCGAGGGGGAGCCGAAGATGAGCTTCACACCGCCGGCTTTGAGGACTGCGCTCCTCAAACTGGGAATCAGGGACTGGAGGGAGTTCCCGAACCTCGAGGTGGCCACCCTGAGCTCGAAACCCTGATCGGAGAAGACCTCCTCTACCGTCCTGGTCTCCACCGAGTAGCCCCAGTATTCGTTGACTTGGTCCCGCGGAATCAACTCCGCGGCCAGCGGGGTCGTGGACGCAATCCGCACCGTCACCCTCCGGTTAGCTCCAGTCCTTCCCTGAAGCCGAGGGTTTCTGTCGAGGCCGATGTCGACTGTCCCGTCGGAGTTAGTGATTCCTTCCCTCACGTCTCCCACAACGAGTCTCTCCAACGGCACCTTGGGCTTGTGAGAGGGTATCCTCAGAGGAGGAAGGAGGCCGGCGTATCTGAGCATGTCGTCAAGAGGATAAAGCCTCCTCCTAAGGTACTGGGGGGTCTCTAGGTACTCCAGCACCTTCCTAATCAGCGTGGGTTCGCCGCGTCTCTTTTCGTCCCTGAAGACCTGGATGACATCGACGCCGTAGATGGAACAGGCCCTCGCGATCAGACCCAGTTTGGTTGTCTTATCCCTCGGCGAGTCCTTTTCTTCGAGCACAGTGTCGGGGAAGGCAACCGCGAGCCGCCTTCCTAGAAGGGCCATCGGACCAGGACTCTCTCTTCTGCGTTAATTCAGCTTTCTGCGAGGAGGCGAGTCAGGTTCGATACGCAGATGAACAGAGCTAGGCAGGGGTTGGATTCATGGAGCCGAAGGGTGGCAGGCGAACGAGGAAGACTAGCTGGGTCTATTCGGTCTTCCCGGTCGCGCTTGCCACGGGCCCGCTGGGCACTATGGTCCAGCTGTACCTCATCGAACTGAACGGGGTCACCCTGGGCACCATCTACAGCGGCCTGGCCGTCGCCATCTTCAACGGGGTCAGCATCCCTGCCGCGATCTTCTGGGGCTTCACGACCGACAGGCTGCACAGGCGCCGAGGCCTCATTGCGGCCAGCTATGCGCTCATGGCGGTCGTGCTCGTCTCGTTCTATTTCGACAGGACGACCGCTGGGACGATCGCCACCTACTCCATCTTCTCTTTCATTTCGGTGGCCTCTGCGACGCCGCTCAACCTCCTGATCATGGAGACTGAGGAAAAGGGGAGGTGGGCGGGCGCCTTCGCCAAGCTCTCCATGATGTCCAGTGTCGGAAACGTCGGGGGTCTCGTTCTGAGCACGCTGTGGTCCGAGGAGTTCCCGCTGATTCTGCTTTCTGTCCCGCTAGGCTTCTTCGCCCTGGTCTCAGCGGCCCTCTCGGTCGTCACCATCTCGGAGCCTGCTTTCATCTTTGAAAGGGAGAGCGTCGCCATGAGGAGGTCGAGCTTCTTCAGCAGGCTCCTCACACTCCCTGTCTTTTTCATCAGGGCCCCGAAGGCCTCGGACTTCAAGAGGGTCTTCAGAGGGCTCCGCTCGAGTCTCACCAGCTACGTTCCGCTCTTCTACATATCCACTGTCCTGTTCTACCTGTCCAGCGGCCTCTTCAACACCTCTTTTGTGCCAGCCATGTCCGCCTTCTCCCTCACCCAATTCGAGGTCTTTGGAGTCATCCTGGCCGGAGCGGCGGCCCAGACCCTGGCCTTCCAGGGAGCGGGGCGTTACGTGGGCACTCAGTCGCTTGTAACTACCACCGCTCAGGGGCTGCTCATCCGTGGGTGGTCCTATGTCGTGATCGGAGCGGCAGCGTTGCTTCTGGCAGGGCCTCTGTTCATCGTTCCAGCCCTCGTCATGTATCCAATTGCCGCCGGGTTGGCCTTCGCAGTCTATTACACTTCTTCGAACACGATGATGTTCAACACAGTCCAGAGGAAGAACCCAGGTGCAGCTCTCGGAGTCTATTCCGCCGTCGTCGGATTGGCTGCGATGGGCGGGTCCCTAGCGTCGGGGTTCATTTCGGTGTACCTGGGGTTCTACACGACCTTCGTGCTGGCCGGCGTCCTTCTCTTCGCGGCTGTCTGGATCGTCGCGCACCTGCCGAAGTCGCCAGGCACTGACTCAGGGTCCCACCAGTAGGCCACGAGGAACGCTTTTCTAAAATACCGGGCGTCTTGACAT
>JBEKAG010000021.1:0-11446 GCA_050015955.1 Nitrososphaerales archaeon | reverse complement strand
CATGCTTTCGCAGCATCAGAATATCCGACCACTTCCAGAGACGGTTCCGTGTAGGGGAAGTACGTGGGCCAGAGCTTGACGTTCTTCATGCCGAGTTTCTTGTAGAACTCCTTGAGGAACCCCATCAGGTGCCTCAGGTTGAGCCCCTCGCCAACCATAATCCCGTCCATCTGGTAGAACTCTGTGAGGTGCTTGTAGTCGAGGTTTTCATTTCTGTAGACCTTGCTGACGGCGAAGACTCGGGTCTCCTTTTCACGCGACTCGGAGAGCGCCCTCACCGTCAGGACGGTGTTGTGCGTCCTGAGGACCAAGCGCCTAGCCTCCTCGATTCTCCAGGCATACCCCCAACCCTTGCTGCCAGTCTTCCAGCCGTTCTCGTGGGTTGCAGCGACGTTCGCCACGACGCCCCTGCGACCCATCTCCATGGCTGTGAACCCCTCGAGGTAGAACGTGTCTTGCATCTCCCTTCCAGGATGGTCCTGTGGGATGAAGAGCGCGTCGAAGTTCCAGAAGGCCGGGTGGACACTGTTTCCTTCCAGCTCTGTGAACCCCATTGAGATGTAGGTCTCTCTTACTTCCTTGATGAAGTCCCTGACCGGGTGCCTCCGCCCGGGGTAGAACCGGGGGGCCTTCGCCTCGACATCAATCGGGCGCAATACCTTTCCATCCCAGCCTCGAGACGCCAATATCTCTGGGGTGAGCCTTTCCAGGTACGGCGTCTCGACTATTGCCTGCGACGCAGCCCTTCCTGATTCTGTGATTTCGATCGACGTCTCCCGGCGCTGGACCTTGACGACGAGGCCCCTCCTTAGAAGGTCAGTAAGCATCCCACGCTCATCTTCTGACAGTGACTGGTCCTGACCGCTCCTTACTGCTTCGATAACAGACTCCAAGGTGCGCGGGCCCTCTTTGTTTGCGACTCTGACTACCTGTTCGGTGACGGTCTTGTCCACCGAAATCCATCCGAGCCCCCTGGCCCTGCCCAAGGCTGCGGAGAACTCGTCGTCCGACTCAAACGCGCTTTTCAGGGACTCCAAGGTTGGAGGAGAGAGTGAGGAGCTGACGCTCTTGAAGAGGACCAGCTCAGGAGGGGTCCTTCTTCCGACCTCCAATCTTGTAGTCGTCTCCTCGCTGGCCCGCACGAGCCCTTTGGATGAAAGCCACGCGATAGAACGCCTCACCTGGTCCGGATTCAGTCCCGTGTCGTCTGCCAGAGCTTGGAAATCCTCTCGGCCGAACTTCGCGAGAGAGGACAGCACCCGCCGCTCTAAAGGGTGAAGTGTGCTCGACAATTCCCTCGCCTACTTCCCCGAGGAGGATAGAAACTTCCTGCTCGAGACCATAAGCTCTTCGGCGTCCTTTGCAAGCGAATCGCGTATCTTTCGGTGCCTCTCCAGGAATTTCTTTACGAGCCCAGCGGCTTCCTGCTTACACTCTCCGCACATCCTGATTCCTTTGACGCACTCGTAGCAGACTCGCTCAGAGTGTTCGTCATCGATTGCGAAGTGGAAGCGATAGAGATCATACACCGGGCAGATATCAGCTCTCCCCCCAAGGCGTCTTTGCTCCTCGACTGTCGCCCTCCCGCCGGTAAAGGCGCTGAGCACCCGCTTCGAGGCTACAACCGGAGTGTCGTTTAGAGTAAATCCAGACTCCGGCACTCTCTTCGACATCTTGTATCCCCCAGTGAGGGCGAATTCGAGCCTATGGTAGACCGCAGAGGGCAGGACGAACCCGAAGTCGCTACCGTACTTGGTTGCGAGATCCCTCGCGAGCCTGATGTGCGGGTCTTGGTCGGCTCCGACGGGAACGAGGACTGGTCTTGGACCCCCTAGGTCGGCGAGCTGCGGCATCAGGATGTCGCCCGCCTGGACTAGGGCGGAGAGATAGAGGCCTATCTGCCTCTCCCCGTAGATTGCCTTGAGCATGTTGTTCGTCACACCTCGGGAGAAGATTACGGACATCCGCATCACCCTCATCTCTTCGCTCTGCTTGTAGACCACGGCCCTCTGGGGGTCTAACCCTAGGGCAAGCATGTCAGCGACGTTCCTGATGGCGATCATCGAAGTCTCTTTGAAGGATAACCCGTTGTCTGCATACGCCTCGACATCGGCTATCGCATAGAATACCGTTGCCTTCTCGGAAAGGGACTGGAAGTATACCATGTCGTCGGCAGTCATCTTGTTCCCGAGATGGAAGCTCCCGTCGGGCTTGATACCGCTCATCACTGCGTAGGGTTTGTTCTTGTCTATGGCATCGAGGACTCTCCCTAGATCGCGTTGTCCAAAGTCAATCCCACGAGCAAGATGGTGACCGAGTCTCTTGAAACGTCGGAGCAGTGGAGCTACCGGCTCGATCCCGAATTCAGACTGGAGCCGGGAGTAATCCTTGATTGTACTGGTGCCCCATGGGTCCAGCCTGTCTTTCTCCACAATGCGCTTGCCTGTACGAGTTCGCATATAACCCCTTTCGGGAATCAGGCACTCTCAGCGACGCCTCCACTTCAGAAGCCGTCCCTCCGTGTCAATCTCACCACTGCGAATCCGGGTAGACGAAATCGGTTTCGCGTCGTCAGCCATGATGCAGTTTACTGTGACCACTTCTAATGGAGGGCACCCCTTCTCAGCCCGGAGCGCGTCTGCTACTGGGACACGCTGGGCGGTCTCCCGGCTGACGACTATCGCCTCGACTTCAGGCGAGACAATCCCAGGACCGAAGTAATCGTCCAGCTTGGCAATAACGTACTTCCTTCCTGGGAACTCTGAATGGAGGAAGCGCTCGAGGACCTCCACCCTTTCCAAGTATGATTGGTCTGGCGACTTTCCCTCCCTTGAGGCGAAGGCGTCGGATGTGACGCCGATTACGACGGAATCGCCGAGCGAGAAGCTCCTCGTGAGGAGAGCCACGTGCCCCTTATGAAGATGGTCGAAGGTCCCTCCCGTGGCCACGGCCTTGTACTTCATTGATCGGACCTCGCGGCTGGATTCAATTGAAATACCCCAAGCTTGTCGGTCAGACGAACTGAATAAAGGATTTGTGAAAGGAACTGACGCTAATTGCTGAACAGTACAGGAAGTCGGGGCGTATCACCAAAGAGGTCAGGGCGTCCGTTAGGACGCGCATCCGGCCCGGGATGGGGTACCTCGAGACCTGCCAGTTTGTAGAGAAGGAAATTGAGGCGCGGGGCGGAAGACCGGCGTTCCCGACTGGAATCGGCGTTGACCGGGTCACCGCACACTACGCTCCTCAGGACGACGACAAGTCGGTTTTCCAAGAGAGCGACCTGATAAAAGTCGATTTCGGAGTGCATGTCGATGGGTACATCACGGACACAGCCGTCAGCGTAACGTCCAACCCAGACCACCGGTTGCTACTCGAAGTTGCTGAAAGAGCGCTGGTTGCAGCAATGGAGACGGCGAGGAGAGAAGTGAGGACGGGCGAGATTGGCAGGGAAATCCACCGAGAGGCATCTCGCTTCGGGTTCAAGACCATTGAGAACCTGACGGGACACACGCTTGACAGGTACGTGGTCCATGCGGGGAAGAGTATCCCGAACCTCTACATGCCAGGAATGCAATCGCTGAAGAAAGGGGATGTCTTCGCAATCGAGCCGTTCGTCACCTTGGGTTCGGCTGCTGGCTATGTTGTTGATTCGCCTTCTCCGACGATCTTTTCCCTGGTGGCGAGAAAGAGGACTGGAGTTGCAGAGCTGGACGGTTTTGCAGAAATGGTCTGGGAGGAACGCAAGACCCTTCCTTTCACACCCCGCTGGTACTCTGACCAGTTTGGTCGGGAAAAGCTCGGAGGAATCCTGGGGCGGCTTATTGAAAGACGCATCGTTAGATCGTACCCAACTCTTGTAGAGGCCTCAGGGAACCCAGTAGCGCAGTTTGAGCATACTATGGCGCTAGACGAGGACGGGCTCGTCGTCCTAACCTGAAGGCTTCGAGCTCTCTGCGTAGACGAGGCTGATCCGGGTCTGATTGCCGCACTTGGCACATTTCGAACCTTCCTTGGTGATGTAATCTCCCACCACGAAGGCCCTCTTTGTCTTCTGGGCGCAGACGGGACACTCCTCTATAGTGTAGACCAAGAGCTTGGATTTCTTGTCTGTGGCCGGCACTGAGCTAATCATTGAGCTACCCCCAGAGTGTTGCCGATCCCTGCGATGAGGACATCATCCCCTTCCTTCGTCTTCTCCTCTATTACCCTTTGCAACGTTTGGACCACCTTCTCGGAGGCCTCGGCAATCTCCTTTCGCATTACTGTGATTGCTTCCAAGATGCTCTGCTTCACCAAAATCGCGTACAGCGGAACCTTGTTCTTGGTCGCGACCTCCTCTATCTGGAACTTCTCAACCCCTATGCCACCGATGGCCGCTCCTACTCCCTCCGCTATCTCCCCGGTCTTCTCGCCTTCGAGCTTCAGAGCTGCATCGATCATTATGATCGCGCTAGGTTTGACCCCCATCTCTTCTATTACCTTCTTGATTGCGACCCCTGGCTGACCGACATATGCCATCGGACCATCGGCCTTCACGACGTACAGCTTCCTTCCCTTGTATTCGGTAATTGCCAATACTGTGTCCTTTGCGATTGCACGCTTTTCTTTGCCTACCATGAACCTCGTGACCGACAGCGCACCTACCCCATCGCCGACCGGCTGACCCACTTTGAATGAGTCGACCGCGTTGAGCAGTGCGTCAGACTCCTGGATTATCATCGGCATCAACATCTGCAGCTGAATTAGGGTGAAGTATGAGTTGGTCTTCTTCCCCAGGATGTAGTAGTGCCTTACGACCTTGTGAATCATGTTGAGCGCAGTGGCGACTTCGAGCAGGTTCTCCGAGATGGAGACCGTGACGGGGCTGTTCTGGGCGACAATGGCTTTGACTTCAGCCCTGACCCTGTCGTTGTTGGTCGTCACTATGTGGTCAATTTTGTTCATTATGCCCTGTGGGTCTGTATTGACCGGCATTATCGTGACATAGTCGAGGAACTGGTCGACCCTCTGAGTAGGGTCACCGGGTGCTTTGCCTACGTTGACTAGGTAGTTAATCGCCTCCTTTCTCGACTTCTCCTTCATGATCTTTAGCTTGCCTAGGCCTCTTCCAATGTCGCTAAGGGCGAAATAGACTTGAATCCTCGTTCCGAAGGCGAATTGGAAAACGAAAATCCCCATGAAGAACACGATGTACAAAATGGTGCCGGCGTCGGCTGGCAATTGAAGCGCGATGGTAGGGGACAGGAACAAGCTAGTTTCGAGTAATTAGCGACCGCCGCCCGGACTTAAACATTCCTACCAAAGACTCGGAAAATGAGACGAGATAGCTTTGATTGGGTGCCGGCATCACCCCTTCCCGAGTCCTCTCGGAACTCAGTAACACGGTGACGACGCGTGGTTTTACTTCCAGGGTCGGAACGAGTCTGGGTAGGACCCACACGCTATGGCCGGCTAAGTAGGTAGGTTCTAGGTACAGTAGATTAACCTTTCTGGCTTCCGAGAGTTTTATACACTCGGCAGCATGTCCGAGCGGCGTGCAGAGAAAACTCCTCGACATACTTGCGTGCCCAATCGACAAGCACTACCCGCTCGAACTGCTTGAATTCAGCGTAAGAGAAGAGGTGATTGTCGACGGCGTCCTGCTTTGCTCGGAGTGTGGTCGCTACTATCCAATAGTCGAAGAGATACCGGTGATGCTTCCTGACAACCTTAGAAACAAGAAGGATGACCTCGCCTTCCTAGGAAAGTGGAGCAGTCGCCTTCCTGAAAAAGTCGTCCACGGCGGGAAGCCATGGAGCCTGTAGTCAACCAGCCCACCCCAAGGTGGGAGACCTCAGATTCGGGAAACCAGATATAGGAACGGTCTCGGGGACGGCCCCATGAGGGATAGACATTGACAAGAAACGCGCTGATAATGGGCGCGGCCGGGAGAGACTTCCACAACTTCAACCTGTTCTTCCGCAACAACCCTGACTTCAGGGTAGTGGCTTTCACCGCGACCCAGATTCCGTACATTTCGAATAGGACCTATCCGGCTTCCCTCGCTGGCAAGCTGTACCCGAAGGGAATCCCAATACGGCCCGAAGAGGAGCTCGTGAACTTGATCGTGTCGGAGAAGGTCACCGACGTCTACTTCTCGTACAGCGATGTTTCGAACCAGTACGTAATGGACAAGGCGTCAATCGTTCAGTCGAAGGGGGCAAGCTACCACCTCCTAGGGCCGGCAGACACAATGATCAGGTCGAAGAAGCCCGTAGTAGCTGTTGTTGCAACGAGAACGGGCGCTGGGAAGAGTACAATCAGCCGAAGAGTGACCGACTTGCTGCTCGAACGGGGATTGAAGCCCGTAGTAATCAGGCATCCGATGCCCTACGGGGACCTTTCGATCGCAGTGCAGAGGTTCGCCACGCACGAAGACCTGGATAAGTTCCACGCAACAATCGAGGAAAGGGAGGAATACGAGGGGCACATCGACAGGGGCCTCGTGGTCTACGCCGGTGTTGACTACCAAGCGATTCTGGACGAGGCAGAGAAGGAGGGCGACGTCATCCTATGGGACGGCGGGAACAATGACTTCAGCTTCTACGCGCCTGACCTGAACATAGTCGTCGCTGACCCGGTCCGAGTCGGAGACGAGTCAGTGTACTATCCGAGCGAGACCAATGTAAGGATGGCGGACGTCATCGTCGTCAACAAGGTGAACATAGTCGCCAAGAAGGCAGTCGACCAATTGATACAGAACTGCCGCAAGCTCAATCCCGGAGCGAAGATTGTGAAGACGAGGTCCGAGGCGGTACTGGACAAACCAGAGCTCGTCAGGAAGAAGCGGGTCCTTGCTGTGGAGGACGGGCCATCGGTCACGCATGGCGGACTGTCTATCGGCGCTGGAGCCGTCGCTGCGAAGGCGGTGGGGGCAACGCTTGTCGACCCTAGGAACAGGGCGGTCGGTTCGATAAGGAATGCGTATCAGAGGTTCCCGAAGCTAGGGAAGGTGCTCCCAGCCCTCGGTTATAGCGAGAAGCAACTCAAGGAGCTGGAACAGAGCATCAACGCCGTCGAATGCGACGTAGTGGTCCTCGGGACGCCTTCCGACCTGACTAGGATGATCAAGATCAGGAAGCCCGTCGCCCGCGTCGCCTACGAAGCCTCCGAGGTCGGGAAGCCATCGCTCGGCGAATTCCTAGACCTGAAGAAGCTGAAGGGCCAGCGGTAAAGAAACCATAAAGCCACGACGTGGCGCCCTCGCAGAACGTGTGGGGACGTAGCCCAGCTAGGTGCAGACCTATAATAGGACTTCACCCTGGAAAGGTAGGGCGACAGGCTCCAGTGGTCAAACGAAAACGTTTGATGACACGGCAGCGTGGATGATTAGGCATTGGAGCTGCAGAAACCTGTAGACCGTCGGTTCAAATCCGACCGTCCCCATACATTTCTATGGTAATGGAAAGAATATAGCGCCCCAGGTGAGACCTCCAGCCATGGAATGGGGCCGGATAGACGAGTTCGTCGAGAAGATGTACAGGCGGAGCAAGTCGGTCAACTCACGGCGCTACTACAGGTTCGGCGCCGAGGACTTCAAGGAGTTCTGCGAGGTCAAGCACGTCAAGAGCATAGACCAGAAGAACGTCTACGCCGTGCTCGACGAATACGTGAGCCACCTCGACAAGAAGGGGCTCAAGCCGAAGACGATCGCCGACTACGTCACCGCCATCAGGAAGTTCCTCACATATCTGGACATAGAGACTGACTCCGCCAAGTTCAAGTCAAAGGTGACCATGCCCAGAGTGACCAAGATAGAGGACGAACCATTGACGCTTGAAGCGGTCCGGACCTTGCTCACCAGGGGCCGGCCCAACCCGAGGATGCGTGCGCTGATCCTCACCCTCTTGAGCTCTGGGATGAGGATAGGGGAGGCCCTGAGCGTCCAATGGAAGGACGTAGACCTGCAATCCACCCCAATCACGCTCAAACTCAGGGCTGAGTACACAAAGACACGCACCGCGAGGACCGCCTACGCCAGCGAGGAGGCGAAGGAGGCCCTGACAGAGCTTGCGAAGAGCAGCCCTGCGGAGGGGCTGGTCTTCGACTACTCCGGGAACGTCTGGCAGAGGCAGAAGGAAGCCGGCTACACGTTCCGCAAGCTGGTGGAGAGGGTTGGCCTTGATGAGAAGATCGAGGGACACAGGATACACAAGATACACTTCCATAGCTTCAGGAAGTTCTTCTTTACGAAGGCGGTAGACACGCTTGGCGACCACGTGGGTCACGCCCTCTGCGGGCACGGGTTCTACATGGACACCTACTACCGGAAGAGCGAGGACGAGAGGAAGCAGGACTACCTGAAGCTGATGCCGCGTCTCACAGTGTTCGGGGGAGGGGAAACGCACAATCTGAAGGAGGCGTTCCGCGAGCAGCTGCTGTTGGTCGCCGGGTTCACCAAGGAGGAGGTAGGGAGGATGGACCTGAAGGAGATCCCGGACGAGGAGCTCCAGCGGACGATTCGTCAGAGACTCCTCGGGATGATGCCCGACAACGGACCGAGGCAGCGGGTCATCCCGGTCTCTGAGGTCGAGTCACACCTGTTCAAGGGATGGGAGTTCGTCGCCGCTCTCCCGGGCGACCGAGCGGTATTGAAGCTGCCACAATAGGGCACCTGGCATGTGTCGAGGTACCACTCCCAGGGCTACGTGCTCTCACACACGACCGTAGGGGTCTAGAGACGGGCTCTAAGCCGGGCAGGCTCCGAGACGCACCGTGATGCCCCCGAGAGAGTCCCGACCGGCTCCCAAGCAAGGCCCGAGACGACCTCGAGAGATACTCGAGGGGGCCATCTGGACGACACTGGACTATCTGTATCATCTATATGGGGAATACCGCTTTTGGTCGAGACCTCCTTCGACGTCTAATAATGGGGGGGAGTCACCAGATTGTGCTCGGACCGCCGGCGCGCCTATTCTCCGGATTCAGAGGGCTGGACCGTGGTAGAAAGGTTGGTTGTGCTTCGAACAGTTCGTGTTCTGACAGTATTTGTAGATCTGTCCACGTTCCAGCCAGAAGGTCAGCAGATTGCCACAGGCTAGGCAGCGCCCTGGAGGAGATGATAGACGCAAGACCTGAGCGGTTGACGGTTGGATAGGCGACTCTTGCGGCACGTCCCCGACGTGGGAATACCCAGCGAACGCCTTCAGCATGACCTGGTAGTCTCTTGGCCAATCGCTATCTAGGCTAGAGAAGCGGAGTGGATTGACACATGTCTTGTACTTGCATGGGAGTGAGAAGTTGGATTCGTTCTTCCGAGTGTACTCCACCCCTCTCATGTAGCCCTCCTGGAATATCTTGTTTCGCATGCGATTCAACTGGTCGAAGAAGCGGCTCTTTGCTAGCCTGTCCGCTTCCTTGTTCACCGCTTTGGCGATTTGTTCGCTAGTCCGATTCGCGTGGTAGGCCAGTTCCTTTCCGGCGTCCCAGAGATCAAGGTGTAACTCGACTTGGATTTTCGAGAGTGCCTCAAGAAGTTCCGGGGAAACCTCGATTTTGACACCGTCAGAGTGATTCAGGTGGCAGCACCCTCTCCTGGGGTGGATAAGAGACGCTGCCACAGTGCGATTTTGGCTAGGAATCCATCAATGGGTACTTGGTCGTCCTCGGCGAGGAGAACCGCGCGTAAGTGGTGCCCCGATGGGAGTGTCTCTCTCGCGAAGCTCTTCAACCGCCTGATGTCGACTGACAAGAAGCAATGGGATTGGCAGATTCCGGGTTCTGTCTAATCTTCGGTAGCTTCAGGGTTTTCTTCGGGCTGTCCAAACTCGGTTGCTGGCCTCTCAGCGCAGGGCTTCCTTGTCAGGCATTTCTTGGTCTATCTTCACAGGAGGCGGAGTCCAGCCGCACGTTGCACAACTGATTTGGACGGTGCGTTCATCAATGTCCTTGGCCTTGAAGCTGGTAGAGCCGCACTTGGGACATGCTGGCAATTCCCTGTCTACCTTTACGCGAGTCTCACTTGGGCGCCTTTTCCTTTCTTGCTTCGCGTCTTCTCGAATGAGGCGAGAGGGTTTGCTTCCTCGCGTCCTTTGGAATCAGCCGTATCGTCCTCTTCCTCAGGGCCGGATTCATCTTCGGCTGTTCTTGGAATCGGCACGAAATCCCAATAGCCGATAGCGTCAAGGCGCTTGGACACTTCCTCCTTGAGGCTCCTCCTGAGTTCGGTGACATCGACCTTCCCCTGCTTGATTAGTTCGAGCGCATCCCCAATGGTCTTGCCGTCATACGTCGACGAGTCCTTGCAGAGGTCGAAGAGGTGTTCGACCCCCTTGGTGAGCTTCTCGTTGCCAAACCTGAAGACCCGATTCGTCCCGAAGAAGCCGATTCTATCCTCGGCATAATTTTTCAACAACACTTCCAAGGCTGAATACGCAAGTATCTCAATCGACTCTCTCCTAGTAAAGTCTGGGAGATGGACGGAGGCACCACGGAAGTAAATTGGGAACAATGGATTAGACAACGATGTCCTAAACGCTCCAAGGCCCACCGATAAACTCCAAAGCCCATACACGAGTTCCGAAGGTACATTCGGAACACTCAGAACAATCTTATCCAATTTGAGGTTGTCAGGCGAAAGTTCTGCTCCACTTCCTTCCTTTAGGTCAACGCCAATCACTCTAACATTCGGGACATTGAAACGGTCACACCGTGGAGCACCTATCGCATCCTTGGTCTTGACCTTGACGTATTTGCTACCGTCCCTATACCTCCATCCATCTTTCAATAGTGGCATCTCCTTGAAATGGAGTATCTTCTTCTCACCACTCTTCTCAAGGAAGTCAAAGACTAAGTCGAGATGTCGAGTATTTGCGTTTGGTGAGTATCTCCAGACCGACAGAGCTACTGGTAGTGTCTTGTTGATGTCGTGGAAGTTATGGCCCGCAAAGACATGCCCCCTCAGGAACTTGAAATCCTTCGTCAAGGTATTGAACAGCTTGAGGTATCGCTTCCTCCCGCAGAACAATCCAAAGGGAGAGAAGAAGACCAAGTAGCACGTCTTTTGGGCCTTCGCGACCTCTATCAGACGCCCGACAATCGGAATGAACAAGTCGCCCTTGCCATACTTCAAAAGCGTTGGTGGATACACGATGGCCTGTTGTCGCGACCGCTTGCCTTCCATCTCACCCTTCTTCGAAACAATCTGACCGGTCGAAGATGTGCCGAACGGAGGATTCGTGTAGAGTAGCAGAGTCTTGCCTGATGGAACCTCCCAAGCCTTGATTAGCTCGCTAGTATCATTTCGCACAACGTCGAGCGTGGTGAACTTCCAGTCGTAGCCATCGTATATCTTTCTACAATTCTCGACGTGCCCGACGCTGATGTCATTCATCGTTCCCTTGACGTGTTTAACGATCTCCTTCACTAGCGACCCGCCACCCACGCACGGCTCAACGACATAGTC
>JBEKAG010000020.1:0-11544 GCA_050015955.1 Nitrososphaerales archaeon | reverse complement strand
CGCTCTTGAAGGGGGTTCCAGCTCGCACAACCCAGGTCGCGCAGGTTGGCGGGGTCCTCAACAGGGAAGCGATGGACCTCGTCCTCAACCCTCACGACTCGAAGGCGATCGAGGCGGCCGACTTCCTCAAGCGCAGGATAGGAGGGAAGACCGTCGTCTTGACGATGGGCCCTGACGCGAAGCTCATCCCTCTGATGAAGCCCCTCTTCACTGCCGAGGTCATGGGAGTTGACGAGGAGTACGTTCTCAGCGACAAGAAGATGGCGGGCTCGGACACCTGGGCCACGGCCTATGCTGTTTCCCTTGGGGTGAAGAAGCTCCTCGAGATGCACATCGCTCCTATCGACGAGATGGCGGAGACGATTAGGAAGTCAGGCTATTCCGATGTTGTGAAGGTCAAGGCGACAGCCCTCTACCAAGCCAACCTCCTTCCCAACAGGGTCTACTCGGAGCTTCCGCCTGTCCGAGATAGCATCGTGCAGAGGTTCCTAGAGGGTTCTATCACCGCTGAGCAGGCCATCGCGGAGCTTACCAAGGTGAAGGAGTCGCTCTCCAGGTTCGTCATTTTATCCGGGATAAAGACCACAGACGGAGAGACGGGGAGCGTCGGCCCTCAGGTTGCTGAGGGCGTCTCAGAGCTGCTCGGCAAGGTCCTCCCCCATGCCACCTACGTCGAGGATTTTGACATTGACGACACTGCCACTACCGTAGTCTCGGAGAGGAGAATCGGCTGGCTGCTGCAGAAGTTGGAGATGACGCTTCCTGCCCTGCTCACTATCGCGACAGAGTACAGGTCTCGCGAGTCCCCCGCGGCCCTCCAGCCCGAAGCGCGCCTCAACAACTACAGGGGGAAGATCCTCCAGGCGAAGAAGTGGACCGCCGACGACCTCGCCGCTAACGTGAAGTTGCTGGGTCTAGCCGGCTCCCCGACAATCGTGGGGACGGGGATTGACGTTGGCAAGCCCCCGGTCCAGAAGTTCCTGAACCAGAGCCTCGTGTTCCTGAAGCCGGTTCGGCAAGTGGAGTTCGAAGGAAAGAAGTACGGCCCCTTCGAAAAGGGACAGCTGGCCGCAGATATTCCCCAAGGACTTGCGGCCCAATTCAAGGAAGATGGCTCGGTCGGCGTCTTCGGTTATGACCTGCTTGCAGGGGACCTCTTCGGTTGACGAATGAAGCGAAGGACGTTTGGGTCTATCTTCAGCATAGCAAGGGGAGTCTGACCAGGGACTCGCTCGAGGCTCTCGGCGCGGGGCGGAGGGTGGCCGACAAGATGGGACAGAAGGTCGTGGGGGTCCTCCTGGGCGAGGGAGTCGAGCCGCTAGCGAGGCAGGCAATCCAGTACGGCGCCGACGGGGTTCTATACGTCGACTCGCCTATCTATGGGACTTACTTCAACCTGAGGTACGTTGACGCGATTTTCGCCATGGTTACGGAGAGGCGCCCCTATGCCTTCCTGTTCGCAGCTAACGAGTTAGGCAAGGACTTGGCCGCGAGGGTTGCGTACAGGGCGGTCACTGGGCTCGCGACAGACTGCGTCCAGCTCGAGGTTGAGGACTACTCCAACCCCGCGCTCGGCAATTTCAAGGATTTGCTCGTCCAAATCAGACCAGACTTTGGAACCCGGCTCGCGAGGATCTACACCCCTAGGCACAGACCACAGATGGCTACCATCCGTCCCGGCAACTTCGCTCCGCTGCAGCCGGACCCGGGAAGGAAGGGCAAGCTGGAGAAGGTCGAGGTCGAAGACCGCGACTACCCGGCCAAGGTCAGAGAGGTCCTAGAACTCCCGCCCCCTGAGCTCGACCTCTCGGGGGCGGACGTTGTGATAACTCTGGGTCTCGGCATACTCAAGGACGGGTCGGGTCGCCCGAGAGACCCCAGGGAGGCTTACCGCTATGCTGAGCAACTCCGGGAGGCCATCGAGAGAAAGTATCACTTGAAAGCCGTCATCGGGGCGTCCAGGGCACTAGTCTATGCTGAAATCAAAGAGTTGGAAGGTCTAATCTCAAAGGCCAACCAAGTAGGGCAGACGGGCACAACTGTGAGCCCGAAGCTCTACTTCGCCCTTGGAATTAGCGGGGCCCTCCAGCATAGGGTCGGGATGTTACGGTCGGAGAGAATCGTCGCAGTGAACACAGACCCGAATGCCCCCATCTTCAAGATTGCACACTATCCAATCGTGGCGGACCTCTTCGTGGCGCTTCCGAGACTTATCGAAATGGTCGGGGGAACCGGGCACGCGGGCTGAGTTCGACGTGATAGTAGTGGGAGCGGGCCCTGCAGGGTCTGCTGCTGCGCTGGTTCTCGCTAGAAAAGGGGTAAACGTCCTGATGCTCGAGAAGGCCAAGATTCCCGGAGAGAGGAACATGACAGGTGGAGTGCTCTACGGAGACCTGCCGGGTGAGTATGGCTTCATCAGCCTCGTACCGGATTTCGAGTCTTCTGCGCCCCTGGAAAGGCACATACTTTCGCATGAGGTGTTGCTCCTTGGACCCACCGATTACGACAAGGGAGAGTCTCGCTTCTTCAAGCTGTCTGAGACCTCACTCGCAGCTAAGCTCGGTCTCTTCAACTTGAGCTTCGGGACGGGTCACGATTACTCTGTGCTGAGACGCAACTTCGACAGGTGGTTTGCTAACCTGGCGGTCCAGGCCGGGGCGATGCTCTCGACCGAAACGACAGCGGAAGGTCTGCTCAAGGACGGCGACTCGGTCGTGGGGGTAAAGACGACGAAGGAGGAACTAAGGGCCAGGCTGGTCATCGATTCCTCCGGAGTCACTTCCGGGCTAGTCCAGGACGCGGGCCTCCGCGACAGGTTGGTGCCTGAACAGCTCTACCATGGCATCAAGCGCGTGTACGAGCTCGACGCGGACACCATAGAAAGGCGCTTCAACGTCGCTCCCGGGAAAGGACGCTCAATCTTCTTCCTCGGCGAATTCATGCAGGGTGTAGGTGGAGGCGCCTTCGTTTACACGAACCAGGACACCCTCTCCGTTGGGCTGGTCGTCTCCATGAACTCCTTGCTCCGGACTACGACCGAACACTTCGACAGGGTCGGGAAGCTAATCGACGTCCTGGACGAATTCGAGGCGCATCCGATGGTGGCCGATCTCCTCGACGGGGCTCAACCGCTTGAATACGCAGCTCACAACATCCCCAAAGGGTTCAAGTCGATTCTGAAGACACCCTATGCGGACGGCTTCCTTGTCACAGGCGATGCCCTCGGCTCATTCGTCAAAATCGGGTCGATGATCGACGGCATGAGGCGTGCGGTCGCCTCCGGTATGATGGCCGCGAGGGCGTATCTCAACGCCAGCTTTTCAGGGTCCTTCCGCGCTAGGAACTTGTCGGGGTACAGGGATCTTTTGACCCCTATCTACAGAGACGTGAACCGTTCTGGTCGGGACAGTTTCGTCTTTGAGAGCTCCTTCGCTTACCATGCCCTTCCATGGTTGATCGTCGAGACGCGCCTGATCTCAAGCACTTATAGGTTCGAACCTCGGCCCGAAAAGAGAGCTTCTGGGGACACCACGCAGAGGGTCCAGGGCGGAACCAGCCTGTTGAACTACGACGAAGACAAGGACTACTCGCACATCAGGGTTGATTTGGATGCTGCTTCGAAGTCGGTCAGCAAGCCATGGATTCCCGGGTGCCCCACAAACTGCTACAGCCTACTTACACCGAAGGGAGTCTTCCCGTCGTTCAAGGACCTCTTCGACCACAATCTTTCCTTGCAGGGTGCTTTCGGTGGGGACGCGAACGCCTCGAGAGCGAAGGCCTTCACCCAGACCATGCAGGACATAGCTACAGGCCGCCTGAAGTTCGACTACGTGGCCTGCGTCGCCTGTGGGACCTGTGGCGCAATAGGACCCCCAGAAGTGGTCGCCTTTAGGCACGAGAGAAATGGTCACGGGGTCCGCTACGCCTACGGCTGAACGACGCCCCGACAAGACAATAATACTGCGTCGGGGCGGCCGCGCTCCATCGGCACGACTTGACCTACAACTATCTTGAGCGGCTGAATAAGACCGTCAGGGACCACGAGGAGTGGAGGGTCAGGGAATGTCTGAACCTGATCCCCTCCGAGAACCGCGGGAGCGACCTCATGCGTTCGATGCTTACGACTGACTTTGGAAACAGGTACTCGGCCCCTGACAAGTTCTACCGTGGCACGAAATACATAGACGAACTCCAGGCGCTCTCCGAAGAGGCCGCGAGAAAAGTCTTCAACGCCAGGTACGCCGACATCCGGCCTCTTTCCGGGCACACGGCAGATATGGCCGTCCTCCTCTCTCTCACCGAGGCGGGTGACAAGATCTTGTCCATCTCACCCAACAATGGTGGGTACCCCGGAATCACTCACCTAGGCCTCGGCAGGCTTCTGAAGCTAGAGAACCTCTACTTCCCGTACGACGATGGCATAGTCAACATAAAGACCAAGGAATCGATCTCTGTCATCAGATCTCAGAAGCCCAAGGTTGTCTTCTTTGGCTCGAGTTTCATCCCCTTCCCGCATCCGACGAGACAGCTGGCCGAGGTGTCATCAGGTACCTGTGTCTACGACGGCTCACACGTCCTTGGCCTCATCGCCGGAGGTGCCTTCCAGGACCCCCTGAGAGAAGGGTGTTCTCTGCTGATCGGCTCGACTCACAAGAGTCTCCCTGGACCACAGGGAGGGATAATTCTCTCCAACAATGAGGAGGTCTTCAAAGCAGTCTCGGGCAAGATTCACCCCGGAATCGTCGATAACGTTCACCTGAACAGGGTCGCGGCGCTCACGGTCTCACTGCTCGAGATGATGCAGTTCGGGAAGTCCTACGCTCAGGCCGTGGTCAAGAACTCGCAGGCCCTCGCGAAGGCCCTGGTAGCGGGCGGGGTCAATGTCAGGGGCGCACCATGTGGGTACACGAAATCTCATCAGGTCCTTCTCGACTATGAATCGAGTAGGCTAAGCTTCTACTCTGGGAAACTCGAGCAGGCAAACATCATTATCGATAATGGTGGGCGTGTCGGGACTTCGGAGCTCACCCGGCTCGGCTACGAATCGGCTGAGATGGAGGAAGTCGCGGACTTGATCTGCTCGACAGTCCTAGGCAAGAAGCCAGTCGACGTCGTGAAGAAGAGAATCAAGAGCCTCGCTAAGCAGCACCAGGACCTGAAGTATGTCTTGAAGTCCGTCCCGAAGATCCTCGAATAGCTACTTGTGGACGATGCCGAGCGAAATATCGGTCAGCTTCATCGATTCCTCGCGGGTGTATCCACCGTAGACCGCCCTGATTGCGTCGATGTTCTCGGGCACGACGATCGCCTCCTGGTGAACAGCCATGAACATGTACGCCTCTCCGTCCACTACGCTGACCGAGTCCTTCCAGACCGTTGCCTCATATGTGTCATTCCTCGGCCGGCCCATCTCCCTCGCCAAGTCCATTATCGCCGCTGTGGACTTGAACCCCGCCCTCCCTTCGACCAATTGGATTCTCGGAGCCGCTTCGAGCGCAGCCACCAGTTCCTCCCTGGTCGCCGGCTTCCTGAGGCTGAGTATCAGGCTGTGCAAGTGCATGTGCGTAGTCGGGATCTTGAAGGCCATTGTGACAATGTTGAGGCCCTTCAGTACAGCTTGAACGTCGGGCCCGTGGTGAGAGGGAATCGTCGTCGGGTCCAGAACCACAGCGTCGATCGGTCCCTTCTTGACGTCGTCGGGGTCGGTCGCTCTCCTCGCTAAGACCGCGCGCGCCTTGGTGACTCCGACTGCCGTGTCGATTGCGTTGATCGTTCTGCACAAGCCGGTGGTGTTACATGAAACCACCTGGACCGTCCCCTTTCTCACCGCCTCCTCGAAGTTGCACTGCGCAACGAACGACACGTCGGCCAGGTTGTCACCCGCACCTCCCTGGAAGACTGCCTTCACGGAAGCCTGTTCGTAGATTGGCTTGTTGACAGCACCCGTGTCTTCAGGGGCGGCATCCACAATCACATCAACTCTTTGCAGAAGGTCGTTGAGGGTCCCCTTCACGTTGGCCCCAGCCACCCTGAAGGCCTCGAGACTCTTCATGTCCACGGCGTACATCGGAATGCCCTTCCTCTCCGCGACCATCGACTTGTAGTCTGGCTTGGTCTTCGTGACCCCGGCCAGTTCCATGTCGCCCTGTTTCTTCACTGCGTCGGCCACTCGGCGCCCGATCGTCCCGAAGCCGTTGATGCCGACCCTTATCATCGCGACAACACCACGCCCCCTTGCCTTAAAGAGTTCCTGGACCCTTGGCGCCCCACTTCTCTGCTGCCCTCTCCAGAGCGTCGATAAGTGGGAGTCTCTTTCCCGCCAAGTACTGGACGAGCGCCCCGCCTGCGGTGCTGATATGGTCGATCTGATCGTGTATCTCGTACTTCCGCAATGCAGACGAGAGGTGTCCTCCGCTGACGATTGTAGTAGCCAGAGAAGAGGCCATGGCCCTCAGCAGATGCTCGGTCCCGTAGCTGAACTGATCCCACTCGAAAGCCCCAGGAGGCCCAGTCATGAAGACCGTTCCCGCACCTTTGATGTATCTTTCGTATTTCTCGACCGTCTTGGGGCCGATGTCCAGGACCTTCTCCTGCGCTGCCATATCCTTGACGTCGAGATTCTTTCGAGTGTCATCGACCTTGATACCGACGTCGATAGGCATCGCGAACCTCTCGGGATCCTCGTCGATTAGCTGCCTCGCCTTCAGCATGAGCTTCTGCTCCCCGTCAATCTTCAAGTCTCCCCTGTATTTCCCAACCGCCTTCAAGAACACAAGACCCACAACCCCGCAAAGGAGCACCTTGTCGGCCCTGTTGTTCGCGATCAGCGCGTCAATCGCCTCGAGTCTGTCACTGACCTTTGCTCCTCCGAGGACCGTCACGTAAGGTCCTTTCTCGACCGAGACGATCCTGTCAAGCATGCGGAGCTCCCTTCCGACCGTCCTTCCGGCACAGGTTGGAACGAGCCCCGCGAAGCCTGCTATCGTGGGAGACGAGCGGTGGGCAGTCGAGAATGCGTCTAGGACACACGCATCAATATGCTTCTGAATCCGACCCACGAGGAAGGTCCTCTCGGCGTCGGCTGGCTTGTACTCCTGATTCTCTTCGGCAGTGAACCTAAGGTTGTCGAGGACTAGAATCTCTCCTGAGGCGAGAGAATCGATTTCTCTCAGTGCTTCCGGCCCAAAAACATCGGGAACGAACTTGATTGGCTTCTTGATGATGTCTTGGAGAGCCTCCGCATGGCGATCCAAGCTGATATAGTCTGACCTGCCTACTCTTCCCTGGTGGGAGGCGACCACGACCTTCGATTGCGAGAGGTCTCCTATGGTCGTCGCGGCTTCTTCCAACCTTGCTCGCTCGATTAGGGCGCCGGTGTCGGGATGAACAGGTGTGTTGATGTCCACCCGTAGGAAGACTCGTTTATCCGCGAGCTCCAGGTCTTCCAGAGTCAACATCTTGATGGGCATAATCCGTTAGTGGCCCTCCATGAAGGCGTGAAGGGCGGGGCAAATAAGCCTTGGGCAGACAGATTAGGACAACCACAAGTGTGATGCGCGCTTATGGGCATTGGCGCTTGAGCATGCGTCCCGCTGTAAGCAATCATGTGTCTTGCGTCGAATCGCGCAGCCGAGGCGTCTTGTTTCTGCGCCATCGCGTTAAGATAGGCCCTCTTGATACGCGCCGACGGGACGCGGCGTAGTCTTAACATGCCTTCCTCACGGAATCTCCCACCCTCGACCAGGTTGGCCGCTGGTGCAGAACTGTATTGAACAGACACGGGTTTCCCTATTCATAATGGATGTCCTACCGCTAGTGCACTAAGAGCCTTGATGCCCGGGGTTAGCCGTCACGCACCATAGTAGATGCTGGTTATCCCGCTGAATATTGCCAGGGCACCAAGGACGAAAGTGAGGAGTACGATCCGTCTGCTCCCAGCGACCCTAAGGAGTGCCCTGATTGACACGATGCCGATTGTGGCCGCGACCAGGATCGTTAGCAGGATCACGGGCAACGTCAGTGTGTCAATCACCGAGCCAATGCTGGCCTTCGACAACAGCACTGTGACCCCGGCAGCCCCTATTGATGCCGGTATCAGGGCCAGGAACGACAGTCTGAATGAATCTTCGGGTTTGACACCCATCAGTAGCATGATGGAGACCGTTGTCCCTGACCTACTCACGCCTGGCAGAGCCGCTATTCCCTGTGCTATGCCGATTATCACCATGTCTCGGTTTCTCAAGTCCGCGAGGTCTTTTGTCGGTGTTCGCCTCCCACGTGCTAACGTTATGAGGATCCCGTCACCGACCAGCACGCAACCAAGAATGATCATCGGAATCCCGAGGGCCGGCCCCGTCGCCCAATCCGAGACCACCGTGTAGATTGGTACTCCCAGCACCGCCGTAATGGCCGTGGCAATCAGGAGGAACTTTAGAAGCATTCGTTCCTCCTGGTCTCCCCGCCCGACTAGGGCTTTGAGGACCCCAAGGACTTGCTTCCTGAAGTACACGGTCGCGGCGATGAAAGTTCCCCCTTCGAGGAAGAGCCCAAGGGCGTAGCTTTGTCCGAGTTTCAGACTGGGCAAGAAGTAGTATGACGCAGTGATAATCTGCGTCTTGCTGCTAATAGGGAGCCATTCGGTGACTCCTTGAATCACCCCGAAGAGCACCCCCAGAAACCAGTTGTTCGCTAAATCCTACCCCCGGAGGTTCGGACAAGCCGGCTCCGATTATTTAAGAAATCTTTCAGATGGAACCGAACGAGGAGAATCTGGCTAATCATGCCCGCTTGTCAAGTTTAAAGAGACATGGACCACATCTAGATGAGACTCAAGTGCGCAACGAAACCCTGACCAATGTATTCTGGGGAGTTTTCCTCATTTGGTTCGGCGTCGTCACGGCCTTCCTCAAAGGCAATCCGGTCACGAGCGTCAACCACCCGGTCTTCGCTCTCGGCACGGGAATAATACTGATTCTGATGAATCTCGCGCGGTCTCTCCTGCGGCTGAAGCTGAGCGTTCTGACGATCGGTCTTGGCGCCCTTGTGACTATTATCTACGCTCCCGTAGTCTTCCTGCAGGTCAGCCTGCCCTTCCTGCCTGCATTGCTTGTGATAGCCGGTGTCGCCCTGGTCATAGGTGCCATTCGGACAAGGAACTATCAGTCGTTCTAGGTTGCGAAATTGCAATTTGCCGTAGCGGTTGCAGAGGTCTAGCTGGCAGAGCCCGCAGATGCACTCAGGATGGCCCTTGGGTTCGACCAGAGCATCCGCGCGCTGTGAAGGTAGAACCCGCCTTTCGGTGGCATCTAATGAGCGTTCCTAGCTCTGGACGAGGTGGTTCCAGCCCTTTGCCACCTGCCACGCCTGCCTTACGAACCCGCTTTGGGGGGCCCGTTCAGGTATCGACTGCAGCCGCAACTGGTAAACTGCTACTGTCTTCCGTCTCTTCTGGTCCCAGATGAGAACGTCCTTCTCCAAGAACCCCATGTCGAGGAGCTTTCTCAGCAGCTTGGTGTAGAAATTGTGGTAACTGTATTTGACGCCGAGCCTTCCCGACTGGAGCTCCTTCGCAAAAAACCTCATCTCGCGCTTTGTCATAGACAGGGTATTTGCCTCCTTCATCCTCGCGATGGCTAGCTTCGCGGCCTTGAGAGTCTCCTTCCTGTCACCGAAGAGCAGCGCGAGGGCGTCCCCGCTGTTCAAGTTCTTCTCGCTCCAATATAGTTTGATGCTCTTGGGCAAGGGTGACGGGCCGCCCTAGAATCCATCGGATAAAATCGTTTGTCAGACATGTCCTGCGGGGGCCACCCTCAGCACTAGCGCTCCGGGGCCGATGTCAACCTGTGCCCGAGTGGGAGGCGCATGGATACATCTTTCCGGCCGGCCTCGGAGGACCAGCCAATCTTCGGGGATTGCCGTGGCCTGGGTTCTGAGCCAAAGTGCGACAGGTTACCCCGCAGGGGAACAATTCTGAACCACCTTCTTACATCTATAGTGTCCTCAGAGGGTAACCAGACGGCACCTGGGAGCAAACAAGCTTGCTGCTCAGAAAGGCACATTCCTCAAAGTCGGTCGGTGTCCCTGCAGAGGGACATCTGTTGTCCCGCTTGCGCGAGCGGCCAGCATACCAAGCCCCGAACGAATCCTGATCGCGGAGGTGCATTTCTTAGGGCGTGACACCATGCCTACTCTGCCCCACTTATGCCCGTCAGGGAAGAAAGTCGTTCGGGAAATGCGCGCGCCCCGAGGCCTGCGAGTCCAAGCTCTAGGACAGACTAGGCAGTCGACGCCGCCCGCCTCGAGTTCCTGTCCTCCGCCTCCCAGGCCCATCTTCGGGCTGCATGAGCAGGCCAGGTCCTCGCAAGACCTGCCACGACTTGGCACACCTTCCTTTCTCGAAGACATGCCTTCGTCAATCGTTTTCCAAAGACAAATTCGCGGAAGCCCTTTGACTTTGCGTGGACATATTCCTCTGGCATTTCGCAACCCTGCTTCTGTCAACGAAAGCATGAGTGAACTTCTCGAGCGCTCCGTCTCGTTCGCGTGTCTAGATTACGTGCGCGCGCAACGAGTAGCCTGATGACCCGCCCCATTCTAATCCTCTTCCTTAGAGAGCCCACCCGCTCTATCTACCTCGATATCGACGTAGATACTACAATGCAGGATCTGAGCTCTGACTCCATCCTCTTCGTCAATCTGGCAGGACACATGACCCTCGGACCGTCATTTCGTCTCTCCGACTGCTCATTGAAAGGCGAGCAAGGCGCGCAACGACCCCGCGACGTATCTTCGCATGAAGCTGTAGTGACATTCACTCGCTACGCCCGAAGAGCACTCGAAGCAATCGTGGATTCGCTAGGCGAGGGGTTCGCTGCCCCCTCGTGTCCCCAGTGGCCACGCTCAGGGCATGTCTCAGGGCTAAATAGCATACTTGCGAGAGGAAGGTCCATGAAAATGGGACTCGGAATGTGGATAATGATTCTGGGCATACTGGGAATCATCATAGGCGGCGCCATGGAAGCGTGGACGTCCCACCACACGATAGGGTGGGGCGGCATCGGACTAGGGATAGTCCTGCTCATAGTGGGCGCCGCATGGTGGATGATGGGAGGCAAGAGCGTCCCAACGACTGCGACGCCTCAGCCAACGCAGCCAGCAAAGACCCCATAGACGCCACGAGACGCCACGTCGCGCGTCGGGATGAAGATGTCCGATGCGCCCATTCTTTAGTTTTAGACAAGTGAGGGAGCTCAACCTGCATGGCGGGAGCTGTCGGGACGGATTTGGACGCAGATTCATAGTATCGAGCTCCGGCGAACCGGACAGAGAAAGAAAGCGGCCAATGATGGAGTCTCTTGGCCTTCGGCAGTCGGCTCCCCTGCCCATTCTGCTCGGAGGCGATTAACCACTTCCGAGGAGCAGCTTGCCGATCCGCCCTATGATTGACGGTGAAGAGGCGGGCTGGAAGTACAAGTCGAGGTTGAGCACCCCTCTGGGATAGCTGGGCCCTCGTCCAAGCCTGACCAACGGCTTGTTCAAGCACAG
>JBEKAG010000019.1:0-11617 GCA_050015955.1 Nitrososphaerales archaeon | reverse complement strand
TAGCCCACGCGTTGGCCCATATCGTCCCATGCGACCACGGGAACGACAACCAGTTGAGACTCACTCAGTGGGACCGCCTTCGATGAGAGAGGCGGCTCGAGGATACCGAGGTATCCGGGAACCAGCTGGTCAAGAGACCTAATCTCGCAGAAGCTGAGGTTTAGAGAGCTAGGGTCAGTCCTCGGTACGAGGAGCTTCTTCCCTGATGACAGCACAAATCGCATTATCCTCCCCGTCTGGACCTCGTCGCGCTTCGCCACATAGCTTGCGACAACTCCGGCTTTCAAGAACTCGGGGAGCACCATGAGGGTATCCTGTATTCGTGAGCTCAGTGATTCGACCTGCTCAGCTGAGAGGGACCGCCTCGCCTTCAGGGCCTCACGCCTGACATCCGCCTTGTTCATCATAATCCCACCTGCGAGACTACGAGGTGTTTCTGCCGCTCAGTGGCAATCAATGTGTTCTGCATGAGCATGACGACCGTCATGGGCCCCACACCTCCAGGCACTGGGGTTATGTGTGAAGCCCTCTCTGACACCCCTTTGTAGTCGACGTCCCCAACGAGCTTTCCTTCCACGCGGTTCATTGCCACATCCACAACGACGGCTCCTTCTTTGACCATGCCGGCAGTCACCACGAAGTGGGGCCGCCGGCCAACGGCCGTCACCAGTATGTCCGCGTGCTGCGTAAGGGAGGGAAGTTCTGTGGACTTCGAATGGCAGACAGTCACCGTGGCGTCCTCGGCGAGGAGGAGGTGATACAGGGGCTTCCCGACTAGCGTGCTGCGGTTTATGATAACAGCCCTTGAGGACCTTATGGGGATATCGTAGTAGTGCAGGAGTTCCATGATGCCTTTGGGCGTGCATGGTACTAGGTCAGCCCTACCATAGACAAGCCTCCCGGCGTTTGTGGTCGTCAAACCATCCACGTCCTTCTCGGGATCGATTCTCTCGAGCATCCTCAGCTCGTCGAACTGGGGAGGCAGGGGGAGCTGAAGGAGGATTCCGTTCACGGACCTGTCAGCGTTGAGCTCTGCGATTAGAGAGGCGAGCTCATCCTCCGTGGCCTGTTCTGGAAGGACGTAGCTCCGCGACCTAATCCCGACGCGTCCGGCGGCCTTGTGCTTGCTTTGGACGTATACTCTCGAAGCCTGGTCGTCCCCTACTAAGATTGTCGCGAGCGTCGGCTCAGTGCCCGAGACCTTCATCTTCTCGGTGGCGGCTTTCAGGCTCTCCTCGAATTTCGCGGAGAGCGCCCTGCCATCCATGGGTATTGCGGTCATCCGACAATCCTCACCTTCCTTCCCTCTATGAGTAGGCGTCCCTCAACGAACAACTTCACTGCTAGAGGGTACATGTTGTGCTCCTGCCTCAGGATTCTGGCCGAAAGCGACTCCTCGTCGTCGTCCTCTTTAATCGGCACTGACTTCTGCACGATTATCGGTCCAGCGTCTACGTCTGGAACCACGAAATGGACTGTGCACCCGGCGACCTTGACGCCGTGCGAAATTGCCTGCTGTTGAGCTCTCAGGCCGGGAAAAGCAGGAAGGAGCGAGGGATGTATGTTCATCATTCTTCCCTGGTAGGCTTCGACGAATTGCTTCGAAAGTATCCTCATGAAGCCTGCCAGCAAGACGAGCCCGTTCTCGGACCCGACTCCGTGGCTCCTGAGGACCTCTGTCAACTTTGCGTCGTACTCTTCTCTTGAGGTTCCTTTGCTGTCTAGGGCCAGCGCCTTGACCCCGTGACGCCTAGCCACGTCTAGGGCCCTCGCAGTCGGGTCGTTGCTGATCACGATGGCTACCCGGGCGCGTTTGATGACGCCGCGCTCGATGGCCCTGAGAATCGCATCGAGGTTCGAACCCCTGCCCGAGACGAGGACCCCAATGAGGAGCAGACTCAGACTTTCACCTCTTCAGGCAGTAGCGGCGGGCGGACCCCGATCTTGGAGTAGTCACCTGTGATGCACGAGGAGCAGAGACTGTCGACGGGGAGACCTATCGCCTCGCTCAGGCCCTCGATGTCGTTGTAATGGAAATCGTCCACTCCTACCGCTCTGGCGACCCTTTCGGCCGTTCTTTCGGGGACCTCCTCCCCGTGCGCGACTTGGTGGGCCAGCAGCTCATCCCTGCTCGGGAAGTCTATGCCCATGAAGCAGGGGTACCTGATTGCGGGGAACGTCACGGCCATCTTTACGCTCTTGGCTCCCGCTTTCTTCAGGGACTTCGCGATTATCTTGGAGCTTGTGCCTCTGACCAAGCTGTCGTCGACCACAACTACGTCCTTCCCGTGTATCGTGTCACGCACTGGGATTATTCTCTTCACCACATCTTCCCTGCTTCCCTGCCCCGGCTCGATGAAGCTGCGGATACTCCCCTTCCTTCTGTACCTGTCCTTCATCAGGCCTTCGTCCATCGGGATTCCGCTCTCCAGCGCGAAGCCTAGTGCTGCTGGCCTCGCCGAATCGGGGACCGGAATGACCACGTCGGCCTCTACTCGGAAGCGCTTCGCAAGGATCCGCCCGACCCTCTTCCTCGCTTCGTAGACACCAATCCCGTTGAGACGCGAGGACGGGTGAGCGAAGTAGATGTACTCGAACGAACAGTAGGCGGTCGGCACCTTGGGAGAGAACCTGTGAGACTCGAGTGTCCCGTCGGGCGGGCCGAACCTGACGACCTCGCCTGGTTCGATGTCCCTTACGAAATCGGCCTCGACCGCCTCTAGAGCGCAGGACTCGGACGCAGCTATGAAGGTCTTGGAAGCCTCATGCCACCCGAGGGACAGAGGCCTGTAACCTCTAGGGTCGCGGGCGGCGAAGACCTCTCCCCCCTTCCCTAGGATGACGAAGCAGTAGGCCCCGAAGGCCTCGGAAGAAAGGCGCTCGAAGGCCTCGAACATGCTTCCCGTCTCCTTGAGGTGGTGGAGCAGCCTGTACCCTGCGGCGCGGGTGTCTGACTCACACGAGGTGCCGAACTCCTCGTTCACGGAGGTGGCGAGCTGCTCCGCGTTCACGATTGTGCCGTTATGGGCGATCGAGAACTCCTCTTCTATCTGGATAGGCTGAGCGTTGCCGAGGACAGACCTACCTTTGGTCGAGTATCTGACGTGGCCTATCCCCGACTGGCCACGGTATGAAAGGAGCTCCTTTGCGTCGAGGTGCCAGTCGGTGACCAGCCCCATCCTCCGGAAGATTGGCTTCTGTTCGACGGCGATCCCCCACGACTCCTGGCCTCTGTGCTGGAGGGCCTCGAGCCCACGCAGGACCTTGAGCACCACGTCCGAACCCTTCGCGGAGTACGCCCCGACAATCCCGCACTTCTCCTTCAAGCCTCTCATTCCATCAGCCTCGCAAATGGTCTCTCCCAGATGTCCCTGATTGCATCGACCTCAAGATTGGCTACGACCTTCCCATCGGCAGAGATTCTGAGTGCGTCGCCTCCAGTCTCGCCGACCAACGAGTAGGATATCCTTTCTCTCTTCAGGAGAGCTTCTACCTTCGATTCTTCTCTTGCCGAGACGACGAATCGTCCGTGTGATTCCGAGAAGAGCGCCTCGGCCGGCGAGAGGGGTCCGCCGGGGATCCTTCCTGCGTCCACCGCTGCCCCGACGCCCTCTTGGATGCACATCTCAGCCATCGCGACGGCGAGGCCGCCCTTTGAGCAGTCGTGGACCGCGTCCAAAGCGCCCGATCGTATCAGCGACAGAATCGCCCTGTATGTCCGAGAGTCCTCACGGGCATCGGGTAGAGGAACTGCGCCCCCCTGCGCCTTCAAGACGATTTCGCAGTACTCGGAGCCCCCCAGCTCCGTCTTTGTGGTTCCCACCACGAAGACGGGCTCGCCCACCCGATGGAATGCCGAAGACGGGCGCCTATCGGCATCCTGGAGGAGGCCCACTACCATTGCGATGGGCGAGGGTTTGATTGCGCGCTTTGTCGACGCGTCCTCGTTGTAGAAGCTGACCTTTCCCCCAACGACAGGCAAGGGGAGGCCTTTGCAGTACTGCGCCATGCCTTCCAGCGCCTCCGTGAACGCCCAGTACACTTCCGGGTCCGAGGGATCGCCGAACTGAAGGTGGTCAACCATCGCAATCGGCTCGGCGCCGACAGAGACGACGTTTCTGCACGCCTCGGCGACGCATCCTGCTGCCCCGCGACGGGGGTCGAGGAAGCTGTGCTTGCTGTTACCGTCGGCCTTCACTGCAAGCATCGACCCGTTCGGCAGCCTCAGAAGAGAGGCGTCGGCGTTCCCCGGCTTCAACACAGTCCGAAGGCCTACCTCGTGGTCGTACTGCTCGTAGACCCACCTTCTGCTGGCGATGTTCGGCGACGAGAGCAGAGAGGCTACCGAGGTGGCCACCGAAGGCTCTCTACGTCGACGGGTCCCCGGGCGGGCGCGCCGTGACGGCCTCCTAGCGGGCCACCTAACCACGGGGGCCTCCGCCACTGCCTTCGCGGGCAGGTCAGCTACGACGCGCCCATTCCATCTGAGCTTCATCTCGCCGTCAGAGGTCACCTTCCCTATCGCCGCGTGGGGGACTTCGTACTTGTCGAGTATCTCCACGACTGAAGTTGGGTCACTTGGACCGAGCACCAAGAGCATCCGCTCCTGCGATTCAGACGTCATGATTTCAGCAGGGGTCATTCCCTGCTCCCGCACTGCGACCCTGGTCAGCTCGACATCGACCCCGGTGCCTCCTTTTGAGGCGATCTCCGAGAGGGCGGTGGAAAGGCCTCCTCCTCCAAGGTCCTTCATTCCGTGAATCAATCCAGTCTGGGACGCTTCGAGCAGGGCGTCGAGCAGGAGCTTCTTCATGAATGGGTCCGGGACCTGCACCGACCTCCTGCTCGTCTCTGGGCCCTTCGCCAGCTTCTTCGAGGCGAAGGCAGCCCCCCCTACGCCGTCCCTGCCCGTGCTCCCGCCAATCAGCAGCAGGATGTCCCCTGGATGCTTGGCTTCCCCCAAGATGATGGACTCCTTCTTCGCCACCCCAACGCAGGCGACGTCCACGAGGCAGTTCTTCTCGAAGCTGTCGTCGAACTCGATGTCCCCGGCCACCGTGGGGACACCCACGCAGTTACCATAATCGGCGATTCCCCTGACGACGTTCCTGAAAAGCCACCTCGAATGCCCGCTTTCCTCGGGGTCGCCGAACCTCAGCATGTCCAGCAGCGCTATCGGCCTGGAGCCGACAGAGATTATGTCCCTGAGGACTCCCCCGATTCCCGTGGAGGCACCTCCGTACGGGTCGATGGCCGAAGGGTGGTTGTGACTCTCGATGTGGAGGGTTGCGACATACCCCTTCCCTATGTCCACGACCCCGGCGTCGAACCCCGGCCCCAGGATGACCCGCTCTCCGCTTGTCGGGAGCTGCTTCAGGAGAGCCCTCGACGACTTGTAGGAGCTGTGCTCGGCCCACTCGGCATCGATGATTGCCCACTCCGTTTCATTCGGCTCCCGGCCGAGGATCTTGCGTACGGCCTCGACCTCATCGTTGCTAAGGCCCAGCAGCGGCCCGGTTGCCAGCAACTCAGATGCTCTCCAGCATCGACTTGAAGATGAGAGAACCGTCAGCGGAGCCGAAGGGATTCAGGATGGGCTCAGTCGCCCTTTCGGGATGAGGCATCAAGCCAACGACATTACCCGCTTTGTTGCACACCCCCGCTATGTCGTCCAGGGTCCCCGTGGGGTTCGCGGACGGCGTCTGCCTCCCTTTCTCGTCGGAATACCGGAAGACTGCCTGCCTTCCGTCAGACATTTCCCGCAGCTCTTTCTCTGAGGTGTAGAACCTCCCCTCGTTGTGCGCTATCGGAATCCGGAGGACCTGCCCTTTGCCCATCCCACGTGTGAAGCTCGTGGAGTTGTTTTCGACTCTAATCGTGACCCACTTGCACACGAACCTCAGAGAAGTGTTCCTCAAGAGCGAGCCGGGTAGGAGACCCGCTTCTATGAGGATCTGAAAGCCATTACAAATCCCGAGTATCGGTGTTCCGTGATCCGCGGACTCCGTGACCCGCTTGAGGGCGGGGCTCCTCGCCGCGATGGCGCCTGCCCTGAGGTAATCCCCGAACGAAAAGCCTCCCGGGAGGACGATTGCGTCGTATTCTCCTATCGAAGGCTCCTCGTGCCAGACGAGGTCGGCCTCCACGTTGCGGAACGTCCTCAACGCGCTGACTGCATCCAGGTCGCAGTTGCTGCCGGGGAACTTCACCACGGCGACCTTGGCTCGAATCTCCGTCACAACTCCACGGTAATGGAATGGGCGGCCGGGTTGTAGATCCTCAGTTCGTCGCACATCTTGGAGACGAGTGTCTTCGCAGACGTCGCGTCGGGGGCCTCCACGGATACCTTCAGGAACTTCCCGCTGCGTATCCCTTTGACCTGTTTGAATCCTGACTTCGACACGAGGTCCCTATAGATGGTGTCCCCTTCGGGGTCACCCGCACCGTCCCTGTTGGAGACGACGACCTTCACGGCGAAGACCTTCGGTCGATGCATGGTCACGACAATTCTGCACAGTATATAAGATGGATTTGCCGGGTTGGTGCAAAAAATGGGCGGATATGAGAACCCTCGTTATCTACCGGCCTGGGAGCACCGGCTGCGATGTCAGAAGGCATTGTGAAGGTTAAGACTGCCGTGCTCAGTGTTTCGGACAAGACGGACCTGGTCGGCTTCGCTGGCGGATTGTCTAGCTTTGGCGTCGAAATCCTGGCCACCGGGGGGACCTACGCGGCCCTCAAGGAGGGGGGACTTTCAGTCAAGAGCCTACAGGAAGACATGAAGCTCCCCACCGCGCTCTCCGGTAGAGTGAAGACTTTGCACGCGCCCCTCCAGGCAGCCATCCTAGCAAGGAGGACGAGCGAGCACATGGCGGAACTGAGCGCAATGGGGGTCAAGCCCGTGGACATGGTAGTCTGCAACTTCTACCCCTTCCAGGTGACCCTGCGGCAGGGGGCGGCCGACGAGGAGCTTATCGAGAGCATCGACATCGGTGGTCCAACGATGGTAAGGGCCGCGTCTAAGAACTTCGAGAGGGTGGTCGTCGTGTCGTCGCCACTGCTGTACAACCCGGTCATAGAGGAGATGAGGAAGAACAGCGGAGGGACCACGATCGACTTCAGGAGGCGCCTCGCGGTGGAGGCGTTCTCCCAGACCTCCTCGTACGACGCCGCGATCTTCAACGGGTTAAGGCGCGACGCGGCAGGGGAGTTTCCCCGGAAGCTCTTGATATCCGCCTCGAAGGTTCAGGACGCGAAGTATGGGGAGAATCCCGACCGCAGAGCTGTAATCTACTCAATCGACGGGTGGAGGACCATGTCGGAGTGGAAGCAAATCTCCGGAGACGTTCTGTCCTTCAACAACTTCCTCGACGTGGGCAGCGCGTACGACATAGTCGAGGGGTACGACGACACAACGGCTGTGGCCACAGTCAAGCACGGCCAGATCAGCGGCTTCGCCTTCGCCCCGACGGTCGTGGAAGCGTACAGGCTCGCGCATTCCTGCGACCCAGAGGCGGATTTCGGGGGGACTGTCGTGACCAACAGTGAGGTCGACCTGCAGGCCGCGAGGCTAATAGGCAGGAACGAAGGCATGAAAGATGATTCCGTATACACGGAGATAGTGATAGCCCCTGGATTCAGCCTGGAGGCTCTCGCCACTTTGGAGAAGAAGCAAAAGAAGAAGATCAGGGTCATTCAAACTGCGCAGAGGCCTGACTACCCGTATGACGTGAAGGCGATTGAAGGGGCGATTCTTCTGCAGGAGGCACCCGACTACCGCGTCAAGCTCGACGCCGCCAAGGTCACGGTCCCGACGAGGGTGAAACCTGACCCACGTCAGCTGAGAAAGCTGCTCGCGACGTGGGAGGTCGTCAGGAAGGTGCAGTCGAATGGCATAGTGATAGCCGAAGGGAGCTTCGAGGACGAGAGACTGACCCGGTTCTGGACTTTGGGGGTGGCAAGCTTCAGGAAAAGGAACGGTGCCGTGAAGATAGCGTTGAACAACGCGGCGGGGAGGTCGAAAGGGGCGGTCTGCGCCTCAGATGGCTTTTTCCCCTTCCGCGATAGTGTCGATCTTCTCGGTCAAGCCGGAGTTTCCGCCGTGATTCAACCCGGAGGGTCCACTAACGACGAGGCATCAATCGAAGCTGCCGACCAGTATGGCATGGCCATGGTCCTGAGCCACACGAGGGCCTTCAAGCACTAGCGAGGGCTTGCACGACGGAGGCTCCTAAGATGGTCCCGGCTCCTCCGTAGGTCCGAGGAGCTCGCGATGTCCTTTCTCCACCTGACCGGCCCCGCAAGAGACTCAGCCCCGCGCAGAGAGGCTCGACGGGCTCCTTCTAGTGTCGGGCCGAGCCCGACGACTGCGACTGACCGCGAGCGACCTACCAAGCATTCGCCTCCTTCGATTCGCACGTCCATGGGGAAGATTCTGACCCTCCCCCTGCTCCGTTCGCTCAGGCCGTAGGCGCCGGACAGGTCTATCGGCTCGTCCGCAGAGGGCGCCGGGGTGACAGTCCCGTACGACGCGGGGACGGCGCAGGTCACGACCGAAGCCGTGCGCGCGAACTTGATGCTCTTGAGCGCGCCGTCCAGAATGCGGTAGCATACATCGACGAAGTCGTCGGTAATTGTTGTCAGCAGGTTGATGAATTCGGTGTTTCCTCCCCTGCTATTTCTTTCCAAGACCTTGAAGCCTTCGCCGGTGTGCATAATCGCGTCGTAGAGGACGATACCGCGCAGGCCCGGGTTCGAGCCCCTTCCCTTCCAAAGCCTGAACGCCCTCTCCTCGGTCTGCACGAGCCGGCTCCAGTCCGATTTCGTGACGAAAGGGAGGTGAGCGTCAGGTCCCCTGTAACTTCCCATCCCGCCGGTCAGAGGGCCCCGGTTGCCGTCGAGGCTCCTCTTGTAGTCCCTGCACATGGGAGCGGGGACAAAGTGCCTTCCGTCGCTGAAGGCGTGGAAACTGGACTCCTCGCCCTCGACCTTCTCCTCCACGACGACGCTCCCTTTCGCTAGGGCATTCAGGAAAAACTGCGCAGCCTCATTGTCAGTGCTGAAATCGCTTCCCCAAACTCCCACTCCTGCGCCCCTCGCCGGCGCGTCCGGCTTAATCACCGAAGGACCGAGCTCCCCGACTGCCTTCCTAAAGTCGGCCATTGCGGCCTGCGTCCCGGAGTAATCCTTCTGGTCAAAAACCCTGTATTTGGGGTTCGCGCCTCTGAATATCCTGTCGAACAGGCGCCGCTGCTTCGCCTTGGACCCCTCCAGGGCGTATTCCTTCGAGACGCAGATCATCGGGATCCCAGTCTCGCGCTCGAGGGCATCTCGGCCGCCAGCCACCACGAAGTCTTCCGTGTCCGTCAGCCCGAAGGTGACCTTGTCCCTGTACTTCCCGGCAGCCCTCACGACGTCCGCGACTGCGAGGTCGGGGACGACCACGTGGACCTTGGCCCTTTGGACGTTGAAGGGGTTGCGTTGTTTCTCGATGATGAAGAACTCAGGCCTGTACTTCTCGCTTCTGGAGATGGCGTCGACGATGGCGGCCGCACTAAGGCACTTCGAGACTACGAGGACGCCCACTTTGTCCATTGAGACCGGCCGTTTGCCGGCTCGCGGGTATTAATCTGTGCTTCCCGAAGTCGAGGGCACATTCCGCTGCACCGACAATCCTGATGTCGCGTCCTCCTGCCCAGCGAGCGCGTGCTCTTCCCTTACGGGGGGTGAGTCCTGTTCTCCGGCCTCAGCAGCGTCCCTAACCAATAAGCGGCAAGAGGAAGATACCAAACGTAGATTCTCAAAGGGATCCCCGACAGCGTCAATTGCCAGAACTGAGGCGCGACCGAGACAGCCATTACGACGGCTATCACTGCCATCCTGTTTCTTCCATTCCTGAAGATTGCCGCCAAGGCGGGCTCGACCAACTTCTTCTCTTCCATGCTGATGATGTGATCGAAGGCCGCCAGTATGAAGAGTATCCCCGCGAGGTCAATAGCAAAGAGGCTGGACGAGAAATCCCTCAGCGCCGAAGCCTGGTCCGGCGTTAGTTTGAGGTTGACCACCTCAACACTGTTGAGCAGATAGGGGACTAGGGCTACTAGCAGCAGCAGTCCCACATTCAGGAAGGTTATCGATGTCGTCTCGATAGGCAGGACCGACATATCCGTGGTGTAAATGATCCAAGCGGTAATCAGTATGAAGAAGGTGAAAGCGAATGCGGCTATGTGGCTCCCTATCTCGCCGTTGGATGCGGGAGGAGTCGAAATCAATGCAATCGACCCAATGGAAAGCGAGAGCCCGAAGACGAGGTCGGCGAGCGCCTCAATCCTCGGACGAGGACGCTTTTCGCTCGGCTCCAATAGCTAGGCTGACAGAGTCCTACATATTTGGTCTTTTACGACGGAAGGTTCTTTGCAGAAGGTGGCTGGACGTAGATGAGAGCAAGAGGGAGCGCGCAAGCTGCTGATTCTGCCAGTCGACGATTTGTGCGCTCTCTACAGCAGTTTGTTTCCTCTCATCATGCCGCGTATTCTGATGTCTTGGGTGAACGTGAATCCGTGCTTGGCGTATAGCCTTTGAGCTGAGACGTTCTTCTTGTAGACATCAACTGCCAGCGATTTCTTGCCTACATTTCTAGCAATCATCTCGACGTGGCCAAGGATACACGCACCTATGCCAAGGCGCCTATACTGTTTTGCGACTCCTAGGCTAGCCACAATCAAGCTCTCACGCTGTTCATGAATGGCTAGCAATCCGACAGTCTTCGTTCCTAGTTTGACAAGATAGCAGGGTAGAGTGAGGAGAGAAGGGGCGCGGCTCTTGACAATGTGAAGCAGTAGAGACAGAGGAGAGAGAACCAAAGGCAGGCTCAGCGGCAGAGCACTGCCTCCTTCGCTATCCCTGAAGAAACAGTATTCGAGAACGATAAACTGGAGACGCTTGAGTCTCCTTACCTCTTCGAACTGCAACATCCCGCAGATGTCTCGCTCAGCTTCGATCTCTCTTCTCAAGGGGAGGACATTAGCTAAGCGACACTCGTTCACGCGTATTCAATCTTTCAGCTTCTGAACAATAGACGAAGTACAAGAATCAGGAGGGAAGCTCAGCAAGTCGAAGTCAAAACGGCGAACCGCTCAGTTTCCCTTGACCAGAACCCCCATGAGAGGCACATCTTCTGACGTTCGCCTTAGCTTAGTCGCTGCCGAAGTTCAGCTTGATGGGAGAAAGACCAAGGCTAGGAATGTCGACAAGCGATGTGGGCGTCTAGCTCTTTGTGTGCGCGTTTTGTTACGGGGCGCCAGGTGGGTGCTCCTTTCGCAAGATGCCGATATACAGGGGACTCTTTTCTGACTTCATGAAGCGACCGACCATCCAACCCGTGCCTTCGGCAATGTCCTTCATCTCGTTCTGAGAGACAAGCAGGTAGTCAAACCACTTTCCAACGTAGGTTCGGTACCTTGCCCTTATCCTGACCTGACCGGACATTCTTCCCTTCGCTCTGTTCCACTTCTGATATCGAAGATGATCTGGATTACTTGTCTCGTATGGGTCTGCACTTTCACAGATGATTACTCCTTCGGTAGAAGTCATTTTGAACAGTCCTTTCAAGAGATGC
>JBEKAG010000018.1:0-12433 GCA_050015955.1 Nitrososphaerales archaeon | reverse complement strand
CACCCAGCCGGTCCAGAATGCCCTTCGCTTGGAATCCGCAGCCAGCTCCGACACCCAGGTGGTCGCTCCCCCCCACTCCCCTCCGTGGCCGAGCCCCTGAAGCACCCGCAGACCGATCAGGAGAAGTGGAGCCGCCAGTCCTATCGCCGCGTACCCCGGCGCCAGACCAAGACCGAAGGACCCCGCGCCCATCAGGACAAGGGTCCACGTCAGCCCGGCTCGTCGGCCGCGGCGGTCGCCGAAACGACCGAAGATGAAAGCGCCGAATGGCCTCATTAGGTAAACGACGCCAAAGGTTGCCAATGAGGCCGCAAACGCCCCTGCCGGTGTCAACTGCGGAAAGAAGATGCTCGGCCACACCAGGGCGGAGACTGACGCAGCAACCCCCCAGTCGAAATACTCGGCGATGGACCCGAGGGAGGCCGCCAGGGTTACCTTTCGGAGGTCGGCTGTCTTGCCCCGTGGCAGGGTCTGCATGGGCGCCGTCACGATGCGACCTTCCCGGCCAGATCCCTGAATTGGGCGGCCCTGGTTACCGGCCTGAACTTCATTGGCATCTCGTTGTCCTCCCACAACTCGGTGCGGAGCGAGACATCAGTGCCCAGGACGGAGCTCAGGTAATCCCGGACGGCCCCGACCGTTCTGCTATCGAGGTCTTTTCCGCTCACCTTGAGCAGAAGTTCTTTGTCCCCCTCCTGCACCAGCTGGAACCCTCTGAGCCCCAGGGCCGTCTCGAGGTGCTCGACGATTGAACCACCCGCGATGAGCTCGCCGCTCGCTGCGACCAATCCGTCGAATGTCCTGCCATCTATGAGTTTCAGTCTAGGAAGGCGGGAGCCGCAGTCGCAGAACTCCTCGGTGTCTCTGACCACGTAATCCCCGATTCGGTACCTGATCAAGGGCATGGCGTCATCCATCAGGCCTGTTACGATGAGCTCGGCTCTCTCGCCTTCCGCCGCCGGGCACCCGTCCTTTCCGAGGAACTCGAAGATGAAGTAGTCAGAATTGAGGTGTATCCCTCGGTGCGATTTGCAGTCGCATCCCAGCCCGCTAAATTCGACGGAACCGTACTCGTCGAAGACTTCTGCACCGTAGGAGGAGCCTAGATCTTCTCTGGTTCCGTGGGTCAGGATCTCCCCTTCGGTGAAAATCTTCTTGACGCTGAAGGACGGGTCGAGTTCCTTCACGATTTTTGCCACTCTCCGGAGATATGATGGGCGGGATCTGAGGATGCTTGGTTTGTACTGGGCCAACATCACCGAGACCGCCTTCGTGTTCCCTGGGGCCAGGGGCAGCACCCTGTATCCCAAGACCAAGTCCCTCGCTCTTCCTGGCATTGAAGAAACCTGCTTCGCCAGGGCGGGCAGTCTCGGTCCGTGCAACTCCGCTCGCCCAGAGCCACTATCCCTCCAGTATGGCAGATAGACAGCTTTCTCCCACCAGTGCACCCCCGTAAGATGCATTCTCCTCAGCCTGAGGGCAAGAATTCTTCTTTCTGTGACAGGACCCCTGCAGAATGTTGTTGGCGGCCCGGTCGTACCGGAAGTGAGACGCGTCGACCTTATCCTTGCACCACGAGCCAGTATCCCGTTCGGAAAATTCCTCAGTATTATTTCCTTGGAGAGGGTCGGGAGCTTCTGAACGTCTTCGGCGTGGCTGAAATCGCTTGGCCTCAGCCCCAAATCCTTCAGGAGGCGGTGATAGTAGGGGACGCGGTCGTATGAGAAGGAGGCGAGCTCGTGGAACCGCCTGTCCTGTAACCTCTTGAGCTCGCTTCGAGATAACCGGTACGACTTCATCGCAGCGAAGTATTCGCCCGGAATTCCAAACGACATGATTGAGATCCTAGGTCCCTGCTCGAAGATTCCAGACACTTCTCACGGCGTGTGCCTTCCTTGGCAACCTTCGCTCAACCGAATATCGTCTTTGCGTCGTCCGCGCTATATAAGACAAATGAACCTCAGATTCATTGCCATTTCTTTGAAGTTCGAGCAGGTGGAGAAGTTGACCCAGTTGGGTTCAGCGAGCGCGAGATGTCAACGCGCACTCACCCGGATGCTATCTTGCTGTTCCAGGCCGTACCGCTTCACTTTTTCCAAGTCTACTCCCCGCTTCTTGCACATACTCTCGATGAGCCCGAGCAGACGCCAGCTGCCCAGACTGAGAGCTGTCGCCAGCACCATCCGCCTTAAGGGATTCCCAGCGCTGTCCCTCAGTGCATCCCTCGTGGTGATTCTCATCAGGTGGAGATAGCATGCGTAATAGGTCGCCAGTTGAGAAACATCCAGGATCTCGTGATTGACTCTCCTACTCTTCATCGTCCCTAATGGCACGTTCTGCATCGGCGTGACCGTGAACTCTGCAGGCCGACCGCCCAAATCCAATGCGCTCATTCTGTTGACTAACCTGACAGTCTCCCAGTTGTCCTCTGGGGTCTCTTCCGGCTGACCCACCTGGACAGTGAACGCAGGTCTCCAGTAGGCCCTGTTCAGGTTCACCAGTCCTTCGAGAACCATCTCCTGCCATCCTCCGTCAGGGCCAATCTTCAGCGGGAGGGTCTTGTTCGGCATGTGGATCAGCGCCAGCCTTTCGCTCCCGGTCTCTAGGCCAGCCTGGACTCCCAGCCAATGGTCTGGGCCTGCCCTGACGATGCTGCTGATGGCCTGCGGAAGCTCTGGAAATGCTGCCGGGACTGAAATCCGTCCGTGCGTTGGGTTGGCGTACACAAGTCCGTCTACAGACGCTATCGCCCTGAAGAGTTCCTTGATGGCATCCTGGTTGGGTACGAAGTGAGCTTCATGCTTGTAAGCAAAGATATCGTCGCTGTGCACCCATGCGCTTGTCTGGCCGGCCGCCGCGTTGACCGCCACCTCAGTCTTCGCCATCTCAGTTGTGTAGTATCGGAGTGGTCTGAGTGTCACTTCGCAGAAATCGCAGCCTACTCCGCAACCCCTCATCACTTCGACGAACCCCTTTACCGTGGGTCCCTTGATCAAAGGTATCTCGTCCAGGTTCGGGAACTGCTTCCCTCCAGGCCTGCGAGTCACGAACTTCGAGTGCGAGACCCAGTTCCGCCTGAAGTCGTTCCCGAAGCTCGAGAACCCTTGGAAGTACTCGTTCCCGTAAATCGCCCCAGTCGAGAAGTCCTCGAACAACTCGTTGGCAATGTCATCTGCCTCGCCCTGGAAGGCGAGGTCAATGCCGAGTGTCTCCATTTGTTCAGGGAGGACCGTGAACTCCCATACACCAGGACCGCCGACGACCAGTTTAGCTTTCTTGCCCGCCCTGACCCGGTTAAGCCTCGCCATCAAGGACTCGAACTCCAACCTGACCCAAGGCTTCGACACATCCGAGAACAAAACGGAGTACCCAATCGACAGGGGACCCAGGCCAAGCGGATCCATCGTGTTGACTCCCACTACCTCGGTGTCGTCCCTAACCACGTCCTCGAAGTGATCTTCATGGGCCACGACTATCTCTTCGGGATTGTGCTGGGTCAGAAGAGCTGATTCGAGCTTCCTGAGGGCGTAGGGAGCGACAGAAGCCCGCCCTCCGACGGCCGGCGACGACCTCCCTTTCAAGAGCTCCCAGACAACCCTGGGGACTTGACCAGAGGGAGCGCAGGGCAGGAAGTCAAGGAGCGGGAAGTTTGAGAACTGTCGATCTAGCGTCGTGTCTGACACGAGCACGATTTTTGCCATAGCTGGCTATCTCAGGCAAAAGAAGAAAGATTCTGTTGACGATAAAAGCCTTGGCTCGGGACATGCGTCTCGATTAGAGCGTGACTGTTCCCGGCTTCCTCGCATTCACTTAGAGAGATGACCAACGTTGTCAGAAGTCATTCCAAGCTTGACCGCCTCGACACACGCGCGCAGACAGTCATCCGGTTTTCGATCGCGCGCATCGACGAGTCAGAGGCTATGCCCTCTCCGAACTCTGATTCCAATATTGAGAATCGTCTCATTCGCTTAAAAGTGGAACACAAAGGCGGCCACTCAGAAGAGATAATGTCCCTCAAGACGGACCGAGTGGTCGAGTTCCCGTTCCCGAAGTCGAAGCCGGAGGCAAGGAAGGGGAACTTCTCGGAAGTGCAACTTCCCTACAATCAGGAAGAAGCGATGGCGGAGGCAGACAGGTGCGTGAGCTGCGGCAACCCCGTCTGCATAGATATTTGCCCGCTTCAGACTGACATCAGAGGCATGTGCGAGGCGGTGGCGAGGGGCGACTTCGCGACGGCCTACCGCAGGGTCAGGGAGACCAACGCCCTCCCCGGAACGACAGCAAGATGCTGCCCTCAACTCGACTCTCTTTGCGAAGCTGTATGCGTGGTAGGGACTCAGGGGCAACCCGTTGCCTCGGGCATGATTCAGAGGTTCGTGGCCGATTGGGAGCGGATGCAGTCAAAACAACCTGACCCCGGGGTGGCAAGAGAAACTGGGAAGCGTGTGGCTATCGTAGGGGGTGGCCCAGCAGGTCTGGCGGCGGCCGAGCTGCTGAAGAGGTACGGTCACTCGGTCACAATCTACGAGGAGCTGCCGTTTCTCGGCGGAACGGCCTGGTATGGAATACCCGACTACCATCTGCCAAAAGACGTTCTGCAGTACGAAGCAGGAAGAATCCTAGAGATGGGTATTGAAGCGAAGAAGAACGTCAGAGTAGGCAGGGACATCAGCTTCACCGACCTCAGGTCAGATTACGATGCCTTGTTGCTGGCCACAGGGGCCAAGGATGTCTCCAAGATCGACACCCCTGGTTCGGACCTGATGGGCGTCTACGATGGCTACAAGTTCCTAGAGGACGTCTTCAGCAGGGGCGTCGACGCATATCTGGCGGAACCGAAGTACAAGCTCGGCAGGGATGTCCTGGTCATCGGGGGAGGCGACAGCGCCCTCGACTGCGCGAGGACCGCCCTGAGACTGACACAGGGGAAAGTGACGATAGTCTATAGAAGGACCGAGGTCGAGATGCCCGTCGACCCCATCCTTGTCGAGGAGGGGAAGGAAGAGGGTGTGCAGTTGAAGTTCCTGATGGCTCCGAGATCCTACAACGGCTCAGGCAGAAGACTCTCTAGCGTGACCATGACGGTCATGAAGCTCGGACCTGTGGACGCGAGCGGCAGAAGGAGCCCGGAACCGACGGGGGAGGAGGTCGAGCTGAAGTGCGACTCCGTGATTGTGGCGATTGGTAGGGGCCCGAACTCCTTCATACAGAAGCAGGCGGGGCTGAAGGTCGGCCCGAAGAACGCCATAGCAATCGACGGCGACTATCGGACGTCAATGCTAGGGGTCTACGCCGCAGGCGATGTCGTCACCGGCGAGAGTCTAGTCGTGAAGGCGATGGCAAAGGGTAGGGAGGCTGCCCAGAGGGTCCACGAGTATTTGATGAACCTCGAGCCGAAGCATGTTTCGCTCTATGACTTCTACTATACTAGGAGGACTTCGGGTCATTACTACATGAGGATGCTCGACGGGAAGGAAGAGACTCTTCCTCCGGCGTAGATAGACACTGATTAGAGCGCGCGCGCGCGCGCGCACGCAGATAGACACTGATTCGAAGTTCAGCGACGTGTGGGCGTGGACCATCTCTGTAGGGAGCCGCAACACGTATTTGTCAGGGAGAGGAAGATTCGTTATATGCCTCTCTGCCCGAAGTGCGGCAAACTAATTAGCGCCAAGAAGTACAAGCGACACCTCGGCAGGTGCGGCTCTCACCACAAGCATACTACCAAGCCTCTCGACCACCCCGAGAACTTCTTCATGAAGATTTGAGGAGTGTCATACTTCTCCTCGCAGATTAAATAACTGTCAAAGAACGGGGTTCTCAGACGCCCTGGTAGTATAGAGGTCAGTATGCGACCCTGTCACGGTCGTGACCCGGGTTCGAAATCCCAAGACGAAAATCCCGGCCAGGGCGCCTACCCTTAGGCGATGCGCGCGCGGATAGTCTCGATTGAGTACAGAGAGGCTTAGTGCCTTCTCTGCGCGCGCAATTCGCTCGAGTCGAACTTCCTGAAAGGGCACTGTGCCAGAGCCGCAATGACTCCAACGCTTAAATCGAATTCTACAGCGGTGCCGCCTCGCGGTTGAGCCTCGCTTCGCCTGGAAAACGGTATTCTATGGGAATGGGGTCTTCCTAGAAGCAGAAATGTAAATGAAAAAGCTAGCATTTCACCAACGCAAGATTAGGTTCCCCGAAACCACTCAGTTGGGCCACGACGAACTCAAGACTAGAACGATTATCGCCTTGGACAAGCTTGGACATCAAAAGTTTTCCACGGAATCTGGAGGTTATTCACTTGAGAACTGGGTGAGAGGCATGAATCTCCTGCTCGACGAATTCGAGGAGAAGATAGGCACGGCGAAATTCCCTTCGGAGTTTACTGAGAAGCGACGTGAACTGACCGATTACCTGTTCAAACCAGTCGACCTTTCTTCGATTGACAGAAGCATGTCTGAGCTTAGACAGAACGAGGCAGGGATCGTGCGGAAAATTGATGAAGCGAGAGAACGAACTGCCTTCAGAATCGACGAGCTTCAAAACGAGCTAGCCAGGTGTTCAGCCGAACTCGAGGAGGAGAAGAGACGGCTCTCAAGCGCGACCATGGAACAGCATTCAGGGTCATTCTTCAAACGCCTGTTCGGCGGGAACTCCGATTCCTCCGCTGATGCCTCAGAAGACAAAGCAAACGAGCTGGAGTCTAGAGTTCGCACCCTGTCCACCGGGATACTCGAGCAACAGAAATCCTTGAGATCCATTGAACGGCATTCCTCGGAGTCTCCGTGGGCTGAAGAGTGGAAAAAGTTGGAATCGCTGCAAGTCAGACTGAAGGAATTGGAGAATGAGAGGTTGGAGAGAATACAACTCGTCAGAGAACGGGAAGAGATCGCAGCCTCGATTGCTAGCATGATTTCAAAGATTTCTTCGGGCGAAGACAAGACGGCAGGAGAAGCGGTTTCTTCGAGTTGAAGTCAATAGGTCGACGGGTGCGCGCGCTTCTAAGCCGCGAGCCGAACTCCGTAAATCAAGGTTCGTGAAGAACTGTCATGATGAAGCCTCTGTCGAAATTCGCACTGATTCTCCTCGCCGGAATAGGAGTTCTAGTCACCGGTTCCGAAATCTATTCAATTGAAACCTTGAACCTTGTGTCGCAGGCCATCAAGAATCCGAGGGCCTGGCTTCCAGCTTGCACTTACGGCTATACCAGTGGGTGCGTCATTTGGCCCTACGTCAGCGTCGGTCTAATCGTTCTTGGCCTGTTAATGACGCTGGCGGGGATCATTGGAATTGTGGAAACCTGGTTCCCCAGAGGAGATGTGAGCTTTGATTGACGCCCGCGGCCTAGCAGTCAGTAACTGGCATTTCGTAGCTCCCTGAACGGAAGATATAGGGCAGCCGCGAGGACCGATGTCCCTACCCCTGAGGCAAAGAAGACTCAACGCGCGTTGCCAGCCATGTTAGTCACAATTCAGCCGTCAGTAGACCCTAACTGCACACGAATTTGACCCTAGTAGAACGCACGCTCGCGCTTCGAGTAGACGATATGGCGAGTCAAGCCAATCGACGGAGCGTGGCATTCTTCTTGTCAAATGACAGACCATACTTCCTAACTCTAACCTCTGGAGGGCACTTGGCTTTGGTTTTCTTTTCGAATTTTCTCTCGAGGCCGAGCCCATCGTTGTCGAACAACCTATCGTCGATGACACCGAAATAGCCCAGGTCAGAGATGCCATCAGCGCGCACGCCGGATTCCACTCTCATGTCAGCTCGATTCTTCCGAAACGGCAGAACCTCTTAACTGAGTGCACAACCGAGGACTAATGATGACAGCGAGGCCACCCTTCCTGAAGATGAAAAGGAAGTACGAGGTTGACGAGCTATATTGGCTCGTCCGGGAATCGCGCTCCACGTCGCGGGGTGCTCTTCTCACGCTTCGCAGGGGTGCGCTCTTCTTCAAGTGGGGACGGGTCCCCGAGACATGGGAGCTCTCCTTCGTCGACAGGATGAGAGAAATCGAGGAGGCTGGGTTGACCTTCGATGAAGTACTCTGTTCGACGCTCCCGGAAATCTTCGGGGAAGATACTTCGGAGATTCTGAGGACATGGGTAGGCAGAAAGGCCAGGTGCAACCCCGAACGGTTCGCCAGGAACATATCCAAGATGTTCGGAGCCAGCTCTCGTAACGTTCTCGGCAGCATCGATAGTCTCGTCGACGTAGCAGGTCTGCTCAGGAATAAGATTCCTCGGGTACCACCGATTCAGTCCCTGCTAGATGCTATACAGAGGGCGGATGCAGCGCGCGCACGCAAATCCGATCGCAGCGCCTTCAGGTAGCTGGAGAGCGGGTCCAACGTAAACCCATACTGCTTCTCGCTATATTAGTGACAGGATTGTCCTTAGTAGACCCTGATTGCTTCCTGGACCGCAGGATGAAGGGTAGGGACCCTGTAGATCCTTTGGATAGCATACGCCAGGTTCTCCGTCTTCCTCTTCTCGCCGTGGTTTACGAGGACCACTTGTAGCTTGGGCCTGAGCTTTCCGATGAACCTGATTATCTGGTTGTAGTCGCTGTGGCCGCTGAAACCTTCCACCTTTTGCACGGTCGCCTTGATGTCCACTATCTTGATCTTGCTGCTTTGGTCCATAAGGCTAGCCTGGCTGCTGCCGTCTAGCACCCTCCTCCCCAGAGTCCCCTGTACCTGATACGATACGAAGAGGATCTTGTTCTTGTCTGACGGGGCGATGTTCTCGAAGTAATCGAGGACCGGGCCCCCTTCGAGCATCCCTGATGTGGCCATTATTATCGCAGGTCCCTCGCGGTACGCCTCTTCCCTGTTCGAGGGGTGCTCGACTTCCGTAAAGTACTCCGACTTGAAGGGGTTGACGCCCTCCTCCAGGATCTTGGTCCTGAGCTCTCTCGACAAGTAGTCTGCATACGAGACGTGGATTGCTGTTGCCTCGGAGATCATTCCCTCAGTGAAGACCGGCGCCTCGACTAGGACCTTGTTCCTCATGTACTGGTCGATTACCAGGAGGATTTCCTGCGCTCTGCCGACTGCAGGGACTGGAATCAACACCTTTCCCCCGTTCTTAAGCACACTGTTGATCGAGTTGACAAATTCCATTTCCACCTCTTCTCTGACGGGCATGATGTCTTCCTTCGCCCCGTAAGTGCTCTCGGTAATCAGAGTCTCCACTCGGGGGTAGCTCCAAGTGGCTGAGTCGAAGAGCTGAGTCCTTCCATACTTGTAATCGCCTGTGTAGACGATGTTGTGGGCCCCTTCCCCGATGTGCAGGTGGACCGTCGCGGACCCGAGGATGTGCCCCGCGTTGTTGAAGACCAGCTTGATGTCAGGAGAGATGTCGGTGACCATGCCGTACGGAAGGGTGATCGCGTGCTGGATTACGTCTCTGATGTCCTTCTGGTCGTAGATCAGTCTCCCTCCCTCGATCTGTGCTATCTTCACGAAGTCGTTCTGTAGGAGGGTCATCAGTGGCAGGGTGGGCTCGGTGCAGTAGACCGGTCCGTCGTATCCGTACTTGTACATCGCCGGGAGGAAGCCCATGTGGTCGAGGTGGGCGTGGCTGATTACTATGGCGTCTATGTCCCCTGGTGATACGTCGGCCCAGTCGAGCCTGGGATAAGAGTCCCACGCGTTTCTCGAGCCCGGGTGGATGCCGCAGTCGAGGAGCACCTTGCTCTCGGCAGTCTCGACGAGAAGGCAGGACCTCCCGACCTCCTGGAAAGCCCCGAGCGTCTTGATCGTAACGTGCTCGGTCGAGGTGAGCCTAGGCCTAAAGATGGCCTCCCCAAGCTCTTTGTAGAACTTCTCTCTTAAGTCGCTTCCAACCTTCAACGCGTAGTAGACGTTCTGGATTGCCGTGGACTTGATGTGAGGTGCCTTCCTCACCTTCACTTTCCACCCGGTCTGGTCCATCAACGCCCCAAGGTCGAACCCCGCCTCCTGTGACAGGAGTCTTGGGTTCCCTGCCTCCACCGTTATCTCCCCAAGCGCGTCGTCGAAGAAGAAGTTGGTCGCTTCAGCCTCTGCGGAGATCGTCTTCTCTAGTATCCGCTTGGCTTCGCTCTCCGGCTTCCTAATCGACTTCTCCGTCCTTGTAACCACCCTCTTCTTCAGGGAGTTGACTATTTCGGAGATAACGTAGCTGTTCTTGTGAAGGAAGGCCGGGTTCCTGGTGTAGAGGGCTATCCGCGGACCTTCGTATTCGATCCTTGTGATCTGAGCCTCCGCTGGGATTGTGTTCAAGATCGTGCTCATCACGCTTGCACCGTTTGCTTTCTGTTCCAAACCTAATTGCTGTTCGTGAACTGAGCCAGGAGCTTTTCCTTCTCCTGCTCAGGTATCTCCCGGAATCCGGCCTTATCCAGCACCGCTATGTCGAAGTGGTCGCCGGTGAACACGTTCCTCCTCGTCGCAGCGATTATCGCCTTCGCGGCAATCGCGTAGCTCTTTGCCGCCGTCATGCCTTCTTTGCACTCCGATTCAAGTATCCCGTACGCCACGGGAGAGCCACTCCCTGTCGCGACAAGCTTCTCTTGATTCATGGAACCAAAGAAGTCCACGCTGAAGATCGAACCGCCCTTTGGGTCAACCCCTCCGACGAGAACGTCTGCGATGAACGGGTAGAGCCTTGACGAAAAGAGCACGTTCGATACGACCTGCGCGGCTGCTCGGATCGGCATCTGTCTGCCCCTCTCAATCCTGTAGAGGTTCGTGTAGTACTTCAGAATGTCCACGACGTTCATGGCGTCTGCGACTCCTCCTGAGATTGTCATCGCGATATTGTCGTCGATTCTGAGGAGCTTCTTTCCCCTCTTGTGGGCGATGAAGCCGCCGGCCGTCACTCTGGTGTCGGTGGCAAAGACCACACCGTCAGAGCAGACGAGACCCACTGTGGTGGTTCCGTGGTACACTGCGGACCCTGGTGTCTTTCCGCCGATTGCTTTGAAATCTCTTGAAATCATGCCAACGAACACATTCAGAACGGACGAAACCGCCGTAAGCCCGTTCCTTATTTAATGTTTCCCGGGGAATCGCAAAAAGGCGAGAGCGTCCACAGCTGGCAGGTAGCCGAGAAGAACCCTCCGCCCTGAGTGGTTCGCGAAGGAGGGCTTGTGTCGTGCGGTCCGGACGCGCTGAGCTTAAATCGACTCTGCAGATCCCGTCGAATGTGGTCTCTTCCTCTCATCTGATGGAACTACCGACCAAGGTGCTTATCGGCAATGGTGTTCTTTCAGAGCTCGGCGAGTTCATCAAAGACTCGGCTGATGGGAAGAAGGTCATAGTGGCAACGGGGCCCAACGTTCAATCAAAGGTTCGGGCCGTCATCGATTCCACGCTGGGCTCACGGGCGACATGGGTGGAGGTCGTCACCGCGGACCTCGAGAACGTCGAGCATGTGATGCGAGAGAGCGCAGGGTCAAGGTGCATCATCGGGGTCGGCGGAGGGAAGACCGTCGACGTCGGCAAGCTGGCAGCCTTCCACAGGCACCTTCCCTTCTACTCCGTGCCGACTAGTGCGTCGCATGACGGGATATCGAGCCCTTTCGCCTCGCTCAAGGGACTCGACCGCCCCTACTCGGTCATGGCGAAGCCCCCGGTAGGAATCCTCGCCGACATAGATGTCATAGCATCCGCTCCGAGACGCCTCCTATCCTCAGGCTGCGGCGACTTGGTCTCGAAGCTGACGGCTGTGAAGGACTGGCAACTAGCAAGCCGGGTGAAGGGCGAGTATTACGGCGGCTATGCAGCCAGCCTCGCTCTAATGAGCGCGAATGTCGTGATTAATGGTTCCAAGAAGATTGGTGGGTTCGGGAGAGATAGCGTCAGAGACTTGGTCGAGGCCTTAATCAGTACAGGAGTCGCGGCAGGGATAGCCGGCAGCTCGAGGCCATGTAGCGGCTCGGAGCATCTATTCAGCCATTACCTTGATTTGCTGTCCCCGGACTCGGGGCTGCACGGCGAGAAGTGTGGGATCGGGACAATTATGATGGCGAAGCTTCATGGGCTCGACTGGCGGGGCGTCCGTTCTGCTCTGGTCAATGTTCACGCACCCGTGACCGCCTCAGGAATCGGAGTTAGCGATGGGATGGTTATCGAGTCCTTGGTTAGAGCCAGCTCCGTCCGCCCTGAAAGGTACACAATCCTTTCACGAAGGATGATGACAAGAAGGACCGCTGCCGAGCTGGCGAAGTCGACCGGTGTAATCTAGGTCTTCCGCGCGGGGGCTGCAGCCTTCTTCCGGCTTGGCCTTGGCGTGGGCTTGACGGGCGTTTCGGATTTCTCTTTAGGAGCTTCCTGTTTCCTCTCGACCGGCTTCTCGACCGGCTTCTCGACCGGCTTCTCGTTGACGAACTCTTCCACGAATCTTAGTTCCGCGACCGTCGGGACGAACTTGAAGACGTCGTTGGATAT
>JBEKAG010000017.1:0-12659 GCA_050015955.1 Nitrososphaerales archaeon | reverse complement strand
GTTGATCGACCGTCACGAGCCAGAGTATTACGCCCTCCTTCTATTCTTCGAAGGGTCGATAATGGGGGTCTTCACCTCGCTCAACCTCATCGTCTTCTACATCTTCTGGGAACTCGTCCTCATCCCGATGTTCTTCTTCATCGGAGTGTGGGGCGGGCCGAGACGGAAGTACGCGGCGCTGAAGTTCTTACTCTTCACATTCACCGGAAGCACGATAATGCTACTTGGCTTCTTGGCGGTTTACCTCGGGATGCCCACCCCGACCTTCGACATCCCCGACCTCGTAGGGAGAGTGCCCGCAGGACTCCAGTACTTGCCTTTGCTCGCGTCATTCATCGGGTTCGGCGTCAAGCTCCCTGTCGTTCCTTTCCACACGTGGCTACCAGACGCTCACGTCGAGGCTCCCGCCCCGATTAGTGTCCTCCTCGCAGGCGTCCTGCTGAAGATGGGCGGATATGGCTTCCTAAGAATCAGCATCGGGCTCTTCCCACAGGCCTCTCACCAGTATGCGTGGGTCTTCCTCGCCATCGGGGCGGTGACGATGTTCTACGGGGCAATCGCTGCTCTTCTGGCGACAGACCTCAAGAGAATGATAGCGCTGACCAGCATAAACCACATGGGTTTCGTTCTTCTAGGCGGGTACGCAACCGTTGTCTCTGGTAGCCCACTCGGCGTCGAAGGCGCAATCTTCCAGATGTTCACTCACGGCTTGGCGATTGGTGCGCTCTTCATGCTATCGGGATACGTCCATGAGCAGGCCGGGACGAGAGAGATACCACTACTCAAGGGCCTGAAGGTCACGATGCCGAGGACAGCTGTGCTCCTAGTTCTGGGGAGCGCCGCTGCGATGGGGTTGCCCCCATTCGCGAATTTCCTTGCCGAGTTCATGGTAATAGCAGCGGGCATCTCTGCGTACTCTATCCTTGGGGTGACGATAATGGTCCCCGTCATCACGAGCGGGTACTTCCTTTGGATGATCAAGAGGTCGATTCTTTCATCTCCCGAAGGAAGCGTAGCGCGGAGAGACATACCCAGGCTAGACGCGATTGCCATTGCCTCCTACTTTGTACCTCTCGTCATACTCATAGTCTTCTCCTATCTGATGATAGCACCCAGCGAACCAGTCGCGCATTGCCTGGCAAACCTGGCTGGGCTGAGGAGCTGCTAGGATGAATCTGCTCTTTGTCGCGATCGTCATACTGGCTGCTTCCTCTCTCGGCATCCCACTCTTCCAACTCCTTGAAGACAGAAAGTCAAGGATTCCTGCCTACATCTTGGTCGGTGCACTCGTCGCATCGCTCCTGCTTGTTGTGGCCAGCAACATCTGGCCAACAACTGACTCCTTCTTTGGGGGCCTGCTCGGTTCTGATGCGCTCGGCGGCTTCTTCGCCATTGTCACGCTGGGCATGACACTGATGGTCGTAGTCGCCTCAACTAGGTACATACGAACTGCCAATTCACCGGTCTACTACGGTCTCCTCTCGTTTACCGCGCTGGGGATGCTCCTTCTTTCGTACGCCCAGGACCTGCTGATGCTCTTCGTCTCGTGGGAACTCATGAGCCTACCGACGTACGCCCTCGCCGGTTACGACAAGAAGCGGGTCCAGTCGAACGAGGCGTCAGTGAAGTACGCGATAATATGCGCGATGTCCTCAGCGATAATACTGTACGCGATCAGCCTGACGTACGGATTGTCGGGCACAACCCAGATCACCCTTGCAATCACGCGCCTCTCCTCGCAGCCCCTCAACCCACTAGCTGGCGTGGCGTTTGTCCTGTTCATCGCAGGCTTCGGTTTCAAGATGGCTATCGTGCCTTTCCACATGTGGATTCCCGACGTCTACGAGGGGGCGCCAACCACGATCAGCACACTCTTCGCAGCTGCGACGAAGAACGCTGGCTTCATAGCGGCAATCAGGGTCGTACTCGCATTCGCCACACTCTACGTCCTGACGCAGAACCCCTTGTTCACGCCTGCCAACGTTATCGCAGTTTTGGCACTGCTGACCATGACTCTCGGGAACGTCGCCGCGCTCACCCAGAGAAGCATGACGAGGCTGCTTGCCTACTCCAGCATCGCACAGGCCGGGTACATCCTCGTTGGTTTCGTTGCATATGCCTACAGCCGACAGACAAACTCGCTCTTCACAGAGGCAACAATAGGCATGACGGGCTCGCTGTTCCACATTCTCAACAACGCGATCATGAAGGGCGTAGCCTTTCTCGTCGCCGCTGTTGTTCTGCTAGAACTGAGGAGAGGCGACCTGCAAGCTTACAATGGGCTGGGGAAGAGGATGCCCATCACTGCTTTCACCCTGGCCATCGCCTTCCTCGCCCTCGCGGGCGTGCCTCCACTCAGCGGTTTCTGGAGCAAGTTGCTGCTCTTTCTCTCTGTGATTAACGGCCCTTTCGCGTGGCTCGCCGTCGCCGGGATTCTGAACAGCGCCTTCAGCCTCGGCTACTACGGGTGGGTCATAAAGAGGCTCTACATTGACGAACCGGAAAGCGCCGAGAAGGTAGACGAACCTACTACGTTCATCATCGTGTTCGCCGTCGCTGTCGGCCTGATAATAGGCCTGGGGCTCTTCCCTCAGATTGTGATCAACTTCGCGTCGAGTGCCGTCAAGAGCATCTTGCCGGGATAAGAGGCCGTTCGACCGATTGCCTCCTGGGCGAAGTCCATTCTCTGAGCTGTGCACATAGTCTGCCTAGGCGATCCTACAGCCAGCTTACCCTGATCCTGACCCTGTCGGGGAAGATATTCCTGAAAGGTGTTCCAGTCCCTTCATAGAACTTCGTGAAGAACTCGTAGATGTGCAATCTGAGGTCCTGTATGTAGACAATCAGGACCTCGAAGACAATAATGAGTATGTTGAAGACCGCGATTGGCACCGCTGAAACGTACAGCGGGTAGACAAGCAACATGTTAGTCACCAAGAGGAGTGACGCATGTACGAGCAGCATTATCGCGAGCCGAACGTAGCTTATTGTGTTTGCTAGGAACTTAGTGATTCTGTCGAAGACTTCGATACCGCCGTTCGCTAGCGCACTTCCAGCTGATTCGCCCTTCACCTTGCCTGCCATTATCGCAACTGCCCTGCCGGTCAGTAGGGTGACCATCGACACTAGCACTGCGGCAAGCGAAGCTCCGCCAAGGATGTCGTTTGGCAGTCCAAGAAGTGGAGCCGGACTGGAGGTCTTCAGAACGTCGAAACTGTACCCTGCCCCGATGAACGCGAGCCCGAACCCTATCCCTGAGATGTACATCGCGAGTGCAGGGAGCTTCTCGGTGACCAGTTCCACCGTCTCGTGGCCCTTGATCGACTGGTACGCGTCGAGTCCAAGTGCCGTGGTCAAGTGCGCTATGCCAATGAGTATAGAGATGACAAGGACGGCTTCAACGCCTCCAGGGTCGAGCGTAGGATTGGCTCCAAGAGGCCTCTGGACTATCTCAATCAAGGGCGGAATCGGAACATAGTGATAAAGCGAAAACCCGAAGACTTCGCCAAAGATGACGCCGAAAACACTCGCAGATACTCCCGCCGCCAGGAAGATGTTGCCCCAACTCCTCAGGTTTCCGGTGCTTCTCTGCCTTATCAGCAGGGCGAACAGGGTCAGCAAGACTCCGTGTCCGAGGTCGCCAAACATCATTCCGAAGAAGACCGGAAACACGAAGGAGACCAAGGGCGTGGGGTCGACCTCGTGTCCTCCCGGGGTCCCCTGCGCTTCCGTGATTATCTGAAAGGGCGTCATAGAGGGCGTATTCTCTATCAGTGTTGGGACGCCGGTGGTGTTTTTTTCATGACCTACCGGTTCCGCGTAGACCATCCACTTCCCAAACCTGTCCCTGAACTCCTCCTCTCTTCTAGCCGGGATGTAGCCGGACATGATGGCGAATCTCTTCATCCCGCCCGCCATCTTCACGTCATCTAGCATATCCTTCGCTACTCCGGCGAGCTCTCTAATCGCAAGCAGTGTTGTCTCGGACCTGGCCTTCAGCTGGGCGATTTCTGACTTTGCCGCTTCCTTTTCCATAGAAGCGGTCTCGCTTTCCTGGGTAAGCTTTCTGTACGCTTCGGCCGGATTTTGTGGAAGGTTGGCGGGAATCGCAAACGGCTCCACTCCGAAGGTTGTCATGACCTTGTCTACGCGGTCCTTTTCGGACAACGATGCCGCCACTAGCACAAGGCTGTGGCTCTGCGAGAGAGCGTGCGAAATCACGACCAAGTCGGAAAGCGACTTGCTGAATTCCGGAAGAGTCTGATTCTCCACGATAATCAGAATGGCTTTGAACCGTCGCAGAGAACCAACGCTGCTAAGATCGGCGGAGAAATCAGATACGACCTTCATGGCGTCTCGAAGGGCCTGGGTGGCCGCTTCTGTATTGATGGCCCGTTGGAGGGCCGACTTTTGCCTCCTCGCCTCGTCCACGATGGGGCTCAGCATGGCCTCTGCCTTGCTCAGCAGGTCGTCCCAGTTCCTTGCTTCGATTTCACTGCTCGGTATCTTCGCTCCTCGGAATACGATGTCCATCGTGCCGGGCGCCAGCTGTACCGCAAGGTCCTTCACAGTCTGGTCTGCCTGTGCGAAGAGTCCGACGGCCCTCACGTCGAGCTCCTGGACAATGGGATCAGAGACCGATCCTCTGTCCGCAATCAAATGGAACTCCTCAAACTCGGCGAGCGTCCTGGCAACCTCCTCGCAATCGCTCCTCGGCGCAATGACGGTGACTTTCGAGAGAGGAGTTACGCCCAGGAGAATCCCACGCTTTTGCGGTCGAGAGTCAATTTGCGCTATTAAGCATTATAACAGTCGCAGTGTGAGCGACCCAAGTGCGACAGAAGCACATCGTCGTGACTTGAGACTTGCCTGGAAGGACATACGTCGGGACACGAGCTTCGGCCCAGCGCGGGACCCTTCTCGACAAGGCATCAATCGAGAAGCTGGCGGAGTCGGCTACGCTGGAGGAGTTGCTCAACAGACTCAAGACCACGCAGTATTCTGACGCGCTCTCCGAGATCGCCCCGCCCCTCACGGCAAGGAAGCTCGAGCTGGCTCTGAGGAGAAGACTCGACAAGACGCACTGTGACCTTATGGAAGCCGCTGATCAATACAAGCTTGTCCGGCTCTACTTCCTCAAGCACATTGCTTGGGATCTGAAGTCCGTATTGAAGTCCAAGGCACTTGGCAAATCCTACGAGGAGTCGATTGAGTATCTGGACATGAAGGCAGAGGAGCTCGTTGGAAGAAGAGAGCTGATAGTAAAGGTCCTCGCCGCGAGTAGCATTCAAGAGGGAGTCGCGCTTCTTTTGGGGACCGAGTTCTACGCCGATGTTGAGAAGGCGCTCGCATCTTTCGTCGCTAGCGGAGAACTGAGGTTCTTCGACATCTATGTGGACCGTGCAGTCCTGTCTGGGATATCTGAAGCGTATTCGTCGGCACCTGGGTTCTACTCTTTTTCGAGAACCTTGGAGGTGGCGGGGATAGGCGAAATCGTAGCCATCGACGTAGACTCTTACAACGTGGCAAGTATCCTTCGTGCGAAACTGTGGGGTATGCCAAGCCAGGAAGTCCGAAACCTCATCGTCACCCCTGCATTCAGAGTGCCCTTGCCTGTCCTCGTGAAGATGATCGGCGCTGGGTCTGTGCCCGATGCTGTGAAGCTGATCGAGCACATCTATCCCATCAATGGGGAGAGGAAGTTGAACGACGACGAGCTCATTTCTGCCGTGGAGGAGATGTTCACTAGTAGGATGAAAGCAGCCTTGGTCAAGACGTTCACCTGGCAGAAGCTAGGCCCAGCCTACGCGCTCGCTCTGATCAAACTCCTCGAATTCGAGGTCAGCAACTTGGCCGCGATAGCAGTCGGAGTCGAGGCCCGGATGTCTCCGAGGGACATAGTGAGCAGGCTAAGCCTGCAATAGCACTCCCTTGTCTTGCACAGATTCTCAATGTTGTTTGTAATGCTTATTAGTAGTGTACAAATGTGGAATAATGCCCGGTCATGAAAGAACTACCTCTCTTGCTACTGGGCGTCGCAGTTTTCGTGCTTTTCAGCTTGTCGGCCCCCGTGGCCGTGGCACAAACTGCCGCCACCGATAGTTCCAGCAAGTTCTTCGCCGCCAGTCTGACGTTCGGCGTGGCGGCCATAGCAGCTGGATACGCGATCGGCCAGTCTGGTTCGGCCGCAATTGCCGCTGTGGCGGAGAAGCCAGAAGTAAGGACGAGCGCTCTGGTCTTCGTAGCACTCGCGGAAGCGATTGCCATCTACGGTTTCGTAATGGCTATCATCATACTCGGCCAGACGGGTTAGCTTCTGTCGCAGTGGATGCGATTTCTCGATTAGTGCTCTCTCTGCACAGTGAAATCAGACAAGTCTTCTAGGAATTCAAGGGCGCTGCTCACGGGGAGCTGCATCAGCTGCCTCTTGGCCTCCTCTGCATAGGTCTGCGAAAGCGCTGTCACTTTACCTACGACCTCGCTCTCACTGTGGCTCTTCAGGAGGCCCAGTGCGATCTTGTCCTGCGATCTCCAGTCGAGCAGGTCGTCTCTTAGTTGGTATGCCATCCCCAAGCTCCTTCCGTACTCAGCGAGGGCCGCAACTTCCTTCTCTTTTCCTCCCGCGACCAGTGCCCCCAGCTTCGCCGAGGTCTCGAAAAGGGCAGCGGTCTTGTCGCCTAGTATCTTGAGATACTCGTCCCAGGTGAGGCTGTACACCTGTGGGTCGATTGTGAGTTCCGAATACTCTCCCTCGGCCATTAGCAGGGAGGCACTACTGATCTCCTCGGCGACACGCCTGTCTCTGTATCTGGCTGCAATCGCCAAGATCATTGCGAACACGAAGTCTGCGGTCAGCAGGGAAGCGTTATACCCGTACTTTACGTGGAACGTCATCTTCTCTCTTCTTGCCGTCTCCTTATCGATGATGTCGTCATGGATAATCGACTCGGTGTGCAGGAGCTCAACGGCGACAGAGGCTCCGAGCACCGAATCGTCGGTGTAACCCAGGGCTTCGGCCGAAAGAATCAGCATGACAGGCCTTATGCGCTTGCCGCCCTCGACCGCGTAGACAAGTGGGTCGTAGAACCTTGAATGCTTGTAGAGTGCGAGTTCTTGCGTGAGGGCTTTGTCGACCCTGTCAGTATAAGACCTCATTCTGGTCTCTATCGATTCGAGTGAGACAGCTCTGCGACCGTCCATTTGAAAGACTTGGAATTTTTCGCCCCGACGTATTCTATATAATGTTTGTTTGTTGTGTCGCGCGCGTTCCTTCACTTTCGGCGGGTGTCCTGGCATATGGATCCAACAGCCGGGCGGCGTTGGAAGGCAGGATGTTGTACGAAGATTTCGAGCCAAAGCATGGGAACGCAAGTAAGCAGACCCCCAAAGTGTCGCCGGAGGTGCCCAAAGTGGAATCAAGGCCAGCCAGATAGGCTCGAGCCGACAGGCGATGCTCCTAGTAGACCATCGGTTTAGCCAAGATCTACCCAGTACACCCAGATGACATCCGAGGATAGCGAGGGACAGTCCAGGGGCATGGAAAGGATAACCACGGAGCAGTAGGTGGAGTCAATGGTGGAACTTCAGCCAACGGATGGCAGCACAACAGACATCGACAGGTCAAGCTGTCGACAGGCTGTCGCCGCCTGCCTTCTGTCTGCATATGCCGCCGTTAGGGGCTCCCCCTCGGTTGACGATATTTCCAGCTATCCTCCACTATTCTCCGTTATCAACTGGCACTATCCCCCACTATTCTCCGCTGTTGCCCAGGGTATCCTCCCTTACTGTACTATGGCTATCTTTCGTTATCCTCGACTATACAGTCCGAAACAGGGCCTAGTCAGGCGTTGGCAAGAGGTCAGATCTAGGAACTGCCCAAGTCATCAGCGCAACGCTAGCCACGAACACTCCTGCCCCACCAGATGTAGATGCCCCTAGCTGCTCCCATCTTTTTGCCACGGATCAAACCGGCCACGCACAGGTCGTACAAGCGCGCGCAAGTCGCAAGAAGTCCAGCGAGCTAGGGCCGGACTCGACTCTGACGGGTCTCGCCATATGGCTGAAACTGCTCGCCTTCCTTCGCCGTGTACAGACCATGGCCTATCTCGCTGTCGCTGTATCTGCGTATGAAACTTCTCCAGCGGGTTCCGGCAAACCCTGGGGGCGGGTTGTCGAATCGGATTTCGAACATCAGTTCCATCGTCCTCCCAATCCCCTTCCCCGTTTTCGATGAAGCCATACGACCACATTCGTTTGCTAATGTACTTCCCAGCTCTTGAGTTGAAGGTGATGAATGTTATTGCTCGGTTGATTATTGACCCATCCTTTGTGCTCTCTCCTCGTAGCTGGAGGAATCTACCGTCCAGCTCCTTGGTACACTCCAGACTCGATTCTATGATCCCCTTCTCTCCGAACTGATCTGTTGAACGGCCCTTCCACCGACCGAGCAGGAAGTCAAGTCTTTCAAGCCCTGACATGTTGCCTCCGTTTGGATTCTGGAGCCGTTAAAAGTCATTTGTCACAGAGCCTTGCAGTTGCAGCACGCGCCACCCAAACCTCTCGACGGCGTCGGCAAGTGGGGACGCCTTTCAACGAGACAACGAGAAAGCTCTAAGTGCCGAAAAGGCGGGGGCTATATTCGGCCCCGGTAGTATAGAGCTGGACGCGTACAGCCCGGTCAACTCCACGCGAGCAAGCCGAAAGTATGCCGGCCTTTCGAGTCGGCGACCCGGGTTCGAATCCCGGCCGGGGCATCCACATGGATAGCGCGCGCGGCTCGTTACGGAAATCAGTCTACTGCACGAGAAGGAAGAAGCACTGACTAGAGTCGCTTTAGGAGTTCCTTCGAATCTAATACCTCTGCGAATTCTCCGTTCAACGAAGCCAGCGAAGTCTCGTGTATGAGCCGCGCATTGTACCTCTCCCCGTGAATGCCCACCCAGTCGTGTGCAGCAGTAGCATCCGAAACAACGAACGTCTTGAACCCCAGGTTTCCAGCCATCCTCGCCGTGGTCGAGACACAATGGTCGGTGGTGATGCCCGTAATGACTACCTCGTTAATCTCGGCTCTCCTGAGCCGTGCCTCCAGGTCTGTACCTATGAAAGCACTGTTGACGCTCTTGCTGATCACGGGTTCCCCAGCCCTGGGCTTGACCTCGCCCTTGATCTCGTTCCCTGGTCTACCTCTACGGAACAGAGAGTTGGGAAAGCGAGAGTCATGTCTAACGTGGAACACTGGTCGACCGGTCCTCCGCCATTCCGCCAGCAACTTTGCCATCCGCAGCTCAGCGTTCGGATTGTTCCGGGTGGCCTTCAGCCTGGGGTCGTCCCAAGTCTTCTGCACGTCGATTATGACCAGCGCGGCATTTGACGAGAGCTTCTCCTGCCGCATCCTCCGAACCACCAAACCGTACACCTTGACTGTCAAATCCGCCCTTAAGCGTTCTAAGCGCGCGCAGACCACCGATGTAAGCTAATTACCGTACTGACGCGCGTTTATATCGAAAGGTCCCAGGCTAGGCTGGGCTCAGCGCGTGCGCGTTCTGCGAAGGATCCGTTTCATGAAGATCAGCGCCGTCGCACTCTCCGTTCTCGTTTTGGGTATCGTCTGCGCCGGGTTCGGCCTCTACTTCGTCGAGGCATATTCTCCACTGTCTCATCCGGTCAGCGACCCCAACGTGATTCTGTGGTATCCAATAGGTCTGGCACTCATGCTAGGAGGAGTAGCATGCGAAGTTGCGGGGTTGTTAGAGGTCGAAATGGCGAGCCTTAAGCGGAAAGTGAACGAACTCGATGGGAAGGCAGGACAACTCACGGGGAGGGTAGCCGAACTCACGGGGAGGGTAGCCGAACTCACGGGGAGGGTAGCCGAACTCACGGGAAAGATGGGCACACTCACGGAAACGGTAGACCGACTTGGAAGGAAAACGGACAAACTCACGAAGAAGACCGATGAACTCACAACGAAGATGGGCAAATTCACGACAACCACAAAGGCAGAATTCAAGAAACTATCCGCGATTCTAAAGAAGAGGAAGGGGGCTTAAAGAGCGCGCGCAATCGATACAGGAGAAGTGTGACTCCGCGCGATTCCTGCCGCTCCGAGACTTCGGCAGAATCTGAGCATGGTTTCCCATATTCGAATCCCGGCCGGGGCAGTTTCAAGCTTCTATTGTGAATCGGGGGCAGATTCGAGCTCTCTTCGGGTGAGAGGGGGATTCTTACTCCCCGAGTCTGCCTCTCTGGGTCCTGCTGTATCTCCCTCGTCGGCGTGAATCTCTGTTAATCTCTCCCGTCCCTCTCTCTCCTTGAATTTACCTGTTCGTCCGAACGGGACCTCTTGAGCTAGTACCTCGTGGTTCAGCGACTACACCAGGAGGCGTGGAACGAGGTTCATCGTGATGAAGGGACTTGACTTCGGCGAGTGTCAGTCTATCCGCATCGCACTTCATTGTCGCTGTATCTGAAATGTAGTTGATGTCGACCCAGAGTACCCCGTCGAGCCGGTCAGCCGCGCGTCGCGCGAGCATAGCAAGTTGGCAAGGACGCAAGAAACCATCAAACTCGGAAGGGATTTTGACTCGGGGATGCTAATCCCACCCGTGGCTCTTCACGCTTCTTATAAGGCGAAGTCGAGAGCATAAAATAGACCCAATCCAAAGCCGAACGAATATGGAATTCCGTCAGCTTGGCAGGACAGGCGAAAGTGTCTCGACCATCGGTATGGGAACTTGGAAGATTGGAGTCTACACGGATCTTGCTGAGAAGGTGAAGCAGGTTCAGGCCCTCAGGAGAGGAATCGAGCTGGGATGCAATCTAATCGACACCGCAGAGACGTATGCCGACGGCAAGTCGGAGGAGGTGGTCGCCGAAGCCGTCAGGGATGTCCGTAAAGACATCTTCATCGCGTCCAAGGTCTCACCGGAGAACCTGCACCACGACGACGTCATCGAAGCCTGCATACGAAGCCTGAAGAGGCTGGGGACTTCCTACATCGACCTCTACCAGGTCCATTGGCCCAATCCCAAGGTGTCGATGAGGGAGACGATGGCAGCCATGGAAGAACTGGTCCGCGACGGGAGAATCAGGTACATCGGTGTGAGCAATTTCAGTGTCCAACAAACGAAAGAAGCACGAGAAGCCCTCTCGAAGAGTGAATTGGTCTCCAACCAGGTCGAGTACTCCCTCAGGAGTCGCGCAGTCGAAGCCGACGTCCTGCCTTACTGCAAGAGAGAAAAACTCACTTTGATCGCTTACACTCCCCTTGCAAGAGGTAACGTGCCTGAAGCGATGATTCCGCAGGCCATCTGCGAGAAGTACAGAATGACGCCCATCCAAGTGATGCTCAACTGGGTGACCAGGAGCGAAAGCGTGGTTGCGGTTCCGAAGTCGGCCGACGTCATGCACATAGAGGAGAACGCATCTTCGGTCTCGGCCCGGTTCTCGGAGACGGAGTATCGGACAATCGGGAGCAGTTAGACTCCCTTCTTGAAGCGCGCGCCCGCCACGATGGAAAGCAGTGTACGGTCTACTCAAATCGACCAGCGGGATGCAGGTTGTATCCCATCATCTTCGACGAAGACCTAGACCATCCTGTAAAGGACGGGATATGTCCATACAGGAACGAGTTGAACCTCTCATTGAAGACCAAACGAGAGTTATCAGGCGTCTATCCTAGACTGATTGAGGTTAGAAGGCGCCGACACGTGGGTGCATCACTTCGGGCTGTCACGTCTTTCGAAGACGACTCCACAATCGGGACAAACCATGAGCTCTAGTGCGCGAAAAGGAAAGCCAACCTTCCTGTCCGCGTCGCTCGCAAGATTGACCTGAAAATGCGTGAAGCTGGATTCTACCTCGTGGTTATGGCAACTCGGGCACTTGATCTTTTCAGGAGGCATCAGTCGACGCGGTTTGCCCCCGCCTTCGATTCTTATCAACTTGTTTGGTGTGCATATCCCGACCTTTCTATCGTCTGAGGCTAGGCGTGCAGCACAACGGCTGATGGGAAATTGAGTAACTCCACCAGGGGCTACTACGAGATACTGGCGCGCGCTCTCACTACGCCTCTCTCTTCCATAATCGTTTACAGTGCCTGCAATCTCCACACCGGCAGGGGGCCGTCTCCATGCCATGTTCACAGTCTTTGTGGCGACAAACGTTGGGTGAATTGCAACAGATGCGTCTCATTATGAATTCATCCCACCCCTAAATCATACATGCGCGCGCGGTAGCTTCTTCCGCATTTGCCCTCTTTTCTTCTCGCTCAACTTCTCGTCCTTCCTATCTTTCATTCTCTCGGATTCCTTCTCTTCCGACTCATCTTCCGTCTCCCCCTCCAGCTCTTCCGACTCTACTTCTTCTGTCGACTCGACATCCGTGGCCGCTTCCACCTCATGCTCTTGCTCCGCCGCCTCCGCTTCATTCTCGCTGTCGCTGCTCAATGGATGCGCTGCCCAACCTGACTGTTCATCTGATATTTATGTCGCGCGCGCTATTCGTCTTGCTGTTAAGCGTCGGTTCCAGGGAGGTCACGGAAATCGGCGGCCAGCACCTTTTGCAGTCGTTGCACCTGCAACCCCTACGACAACAGTGACAGAGTAGCGAGGTTGACAGGAAACCAGGGAAGACAATCAACACCCGTGGGCTGTCCGACGGCG